>DATDNL010000591.1:0-8537 GCA_036518315.1 Flavisolibacter sp.
CTTTGAGACATAAAGTTAATATGTAAATACTATTTACAACGACACTTTGTCCATCGAAGCAATGGCTAAAAGTAATAACAATATGAGACAAAAAGGTCTCACTTGAAGGCTCACAATGCAAGTATTTTCTTCAAATCGACATCGCCAACCGTTAGTAAGTTTACTTTAGGTAAACGTCTCGTGAGCTCTTTCCAGTTTGAATCTTTTGCGAAAACTTTCTTAAGAATGGGCAGGGCTTTGTCTACTTGTTTATTGTTGGCAAGCGTGATGGCTGACCAATATTGCATTTCCAAATTGCCTGGAAACATCTTCATAGCTGCATTGTATTCATCCATTGCTTTTGCCATATCGTTCTTTTCCACCGCAAGGTCACCGTTGTTCATATGTTGGTAGGCTACCTG
The DNA here is from genome assembly GCA_036518315.1 of Flavisolibacter sp. Lineage (GTDB taxonomy): Bacteria > Bacteroidota > Bacteroidia > Chitinophagales > Chitinophagaceae > Flavisolibacter. The sequence continues at coordinate 402 of DATDNL010000591.1, forward strand.
TACATTGTATAGTCTATGAAGTTCTTTGATCGGTTCGGGGTTGTCATCAACACGGAGGTCAACAGAGCGTTCATCCCATGGCTTGCCTTCTGCTTTACCAGGAACAACGATGATTGCTGCTGATTGTCTCCCACGAATATCACCACCCGCGCCCTGGCCAGCTTCCAAGGCGAGTATCATTCTTTCGGCCAGTGGTTTTCCGGCACTTTTTTCAAAGGCAGTGGCCATCGCGGCAGGAACCTTGTTCGTGAGCATCATATTAGCCTGAACGGAGAAGTTATTACCCTTGATATGGCCCGCATAGTCAATGCATAATTTACCTGTATGCGTCGCAACATTTCCCTTGGAGTCGATAATGGCAACCTGTCTGACTTCACGTCCTTCATCACTGTTCAACAAACTGTCTAATGCCTGTTGTGCCGTAAGACCGTTTCGCAGTAGATTGAGACCACGTATACCGAAGGATTTATTAACAAAGGACTGGGTTGCGACAGCACCCACACCGGCTTCAGCCCAGCTTACTGAAGTGCCTACCGAAAACCAATGGCTTTGGACTGCAACACCTATTTCGCCTGTTTGCGGATCGCGGGCGACGATAGAGAAGGTATGTGCTAATGGATCTTTCGATTCAAATACCTGGGCAAATAAAGTATTAGTATAACAAAAGAGGAGTAATAGTGATAATCCTTTCATCCCTGGAACGTTTGTGCCTAAAATTAAGGAGCAAAAACGTTTATCAGGTGGTTATGGTCGATAGAAAAGTCGATAAAGTCAGAGGAAGGTCACACTTCGGTTTACTTCGTCTCTTTGGCACGGTGGCAAATTACTTCAACTGCCAGGCTAAAAGCAAGCCCAAATGCGACAGCTTCCCACAAAGAAGCTTTAACAATAAATGCTTTGATCATCATGATCAGTGAGAACAGGGCGACCATTACGGTTAAGGCGTTCTTTTCAGTAAAATACTTTTTCATCGTTGTGGATTTACACGAGGATTTCGAGGTCAGCAAATATAGAGCTGATCGCTTTTGTTTGCTCGCCGCCTTCGATGGAACGGATGATTTCTTCGACTAAAATTATGTTATAACAGGCTGTCATTTATGTGCTTTCGGGGTAGCGTCGATTTTAGCGTATGTATTGCCAGAGGGCGGCAGCTAGTTATCTTTGCCATGCCCGGAAAACAGGGCGTTTAAAATGACAGAAGAAAAAAGCCTGAACTTTATTGAAGAGATCATTGAAGAGGATCTAAAAAATGGAAAGTACAAGAGTATTGTCACCCGGTTCCCTCCTGAGCCCAATGGCTACCTTCATATGGGCCATGCCACAAGCATTTGCTTAAATTTTGGTCTTACTAAGAAATTTCCCGGCTATACCAACTTACGCTTTGATGACACTAATCCGTCGACAGAGGAAACAGAATACGTAGATAGTATCAAAGAAGATATCAAATGGCTGGGGTTTGAATGGAAAAATGAATTGTATGCCTCAGACTATTTTGATGAACTATACGCATTCGCTATTAAGCTCATCAAAAAAGACCTTGCTTATGTGGATGACTCCACTTCCGAGGAAATAGCCAGGTTGAAAGGAACACCAACCGAACCCGGCAAGGATAGCCCTAATCGCAGTCGCAGTATAGAAGAAAATCTTGACCTGTTCGAAAGGATGAAAGCGGGAGAGTTTCCTGACGGCAGTAAAACCCTCAGAGCCAAAATTGATATGGCTCATACCAACATGCTAATGCGTGACCCTGTATTATACCGCATTAAACACGAACACCATCACCGCACAGGTGACAAGTGGTGTATCTACCCGATGTACGATATGGCCCACGGACAGAGCGACAGCATTGAAAATGTGACGCATTCCATTTGCACGCTCGAGTTCATTCCTCACCGGGAATTGTACGACTGGTTGATTGAGAAGCTCGAGATATTTCCTTCACATCAGTACGAATTCGCCCGGAGAAACCTTTCGTACACCGTAATGAGCAAAAGGAAATTGCTTCAGCTCGTTAATGAGAAGTATGTCGACGGTTGGGATGACCCAAGGATGCCGACCATCAGTGGAATGAGAAGAAGGGGATATACACCCGAAGCCATTCGTGACTTTTGTGATAGGGTAGGGATTGCTAAAAGAGAAAATGTCCTTGACGTGGGCTTGCTCGAATTCTGTGTACGCGAACATTTGAATAAGGTGGCTATAAGGAGAATGGTTGTGTTCGACCCTTTGAAGATTATCATAACAAACTATGACAAACCTGTTGAGTTATTGCAGGGAGAAGATAACCCAGAAGACCAAAACAGTGGTAACCGGGAAATACCTTTTGGCAGGGAGTTGTACATTGAAAGAGAAGATTTCATGGAAAATCCACCCAAAAAATTCTTTCGCCTGTTCCCCGGCGGGATGGTGCGATTGAAATCTGCTTATATTATCCGGTGTGATGAATCTGTGAAGGATGCTAATGGAAATATTACGGAGTTACGCTGTACTTATATTCCTGAAAGCAGGAGTGGACATGACACTTCCGGCATAAACGTTAAAGGAACCTTGCATTGGGTGGAAGTATCCAATGCCATTACAGCCGAAGTTCGTTTGTACGACCGCTTGTTTAAAGTTGAAGACCCTTCAAGCGAGGAGGGCGATTTCAAGGACTACATCAATCCCGATTCTTTACAAACCATTACAACTGCCTATGCAGAACCCGCATTGAGGAATGCAAGGATCAATGAGCGCTACCAGTTTTTACGAAAAGGGTACTTTACCCTTGATAATAAAGACACTTATGCCAGGTTAGTGTTCAACCGAACCGTTACCCTGAAGGACGCATGGGCAAAGGAGCAAAAGAAAGGGTAAACGAAAAAGGTGACAAATCGAGTATTCGAAACTGGATTGGAACGCTTCCGATTTCAATAAAAAAAGCCTCCGCGTTGGAGGCTTTATACTTTTAGAACCGAAGCTGTATTATTTGTTCTTGTCAGGGTTCAGCGATTCGTTGATGCGATCCAGTACATCCTGCAAGTGTGCACGGCTGCTCGCATCGTGATACGAAGGCAATGCCGCACGGATCTCAGTAGCTAAAGTTCTTAATTGGGCTTTAGCAATTGAAATGGCATCTGTAGTTCTTGGATTGATCGATGGAGTGATAACTCCTCCGAAAGAGATCTGGATTCCTGAAGTTGGTTCAGGATTGATCAAATGATCGAGAGCCTCCACGTAAGCCTTCTGAAGATTTCTCCGGTATATATCAATCGGCTGTTTAGCGGTCAACTCGCTCCAAACGCCTTTTCTCAGATCTGTAAGCATGTCAGTGGCAGTGTAAGCGCTGTTTGGCTGTTCGGCTTCGAAACGGAATAATTTATTCAGAGTACTATTACTTACCAAACGGTTCAGAGTACCAGACTGAAGGTTGCTGATTACTGTTAGCTTGTTGTCGTTGGTGTAGTCAGCAATGTTATTGTCGATAATCCACTTCGGAGTTTTGAACAGCTGGTCTTGCAGAAACTGCATTGCTTCCTTTTGTTTTGACTTAGAAACAAATTCTACCACAACACCTCTTTCGTCTGTCATTCGTGGAGTGGTGTAGATACCGCCAATGTTCTTCGACACGTGTCCCATGTACCTTGCAAATTGTCCTCTCAATTGTGAGTACATTTCAGAAAGATTAGAGTAATCCTTGTTGGTTTCTTTTGTCCATTCGGGCAATTTGGTAAGGATGGTCTTCAAATTCTTGATGCCATACATACTTGCCTTCATTGCATCGTCACCCAGGTCTTCGTTTTGACCACGCGGATCATCAGGATCAGTCTCAGTACCGAACCAATAGCGCTTGTTCTTTAACTTTTCGATGGTTTTTTGGTTGAGTGAAGCCACTTCTTGTTCAGGAGTCACAGTTGGAGGTGTCCAGCGATAGCCCCATTCGATTGCCCAAAGATCATAATCTCCAATCCGTGGGAACAATCCTTTCTCACTAATGTTGTCCTCTGGCTGCGCGACGTAGTTGAAACGGGCATAGTCCATAATGGATGGTGTGTGACCATTTGCTTCCACCCACTTCTTATTCCTTAAGCTGTCGACAGGAACAGTTGACGAAGATCCCCAGTTGTGGCGAAGACCTAAAGTATGTCCAACTTCATGAGACGAGACAAAGCGGATCAACTGACCCATCAAAGAATCAGGGAAGCGCATCGTTCTTGCTTGCGGATCAACAGCGGCTGTCTGTATGAAGTACCAATCGCGAACCAGGTTCATCACGTTGTGATACCAGTTGATATGGCTTTCCAGGATCTCCCCGCTGCGAGGATCGTGTACGTGGGGACCACTGGCATTGGCAACATCAGAAGGTTTATAAACAATTGCAGAATAGCCTGCACCGTATAAGCTCCATGAAGGATCATTGGTAGGAGCTACTTTGGCAACGATCGCATTCTTCCATCCTGCTTTTTCGAAGGCAACGTTCCAGTCATCAACACCTTGTATCAGGTAGGGAACCCATTTCTTAGGCGTGGCAGGATCGATATAATAAACGATCTGCTTCTTCGGTTCCACCAGTTCACCACGCAAATATTTGTCCACATCTTCTGGCTTTGGTTCCAGTCTCCACCTTGTGATCATACGGATTTGCTCAATACCTTGTGGATTGGCATCGAAATCTGTATAACCAGTAGCAAAATAGCCTACGCGCGGATCAAAATAACGCGGCTTCATCGGCACCTTCGGCAATAGGATCATTGAACTGTTCAGTTCAAAAGTAGTAGGTGTGCCCGTGGAAGCGCCCATTGGAGAAAGTGTTATCATTCCCGGCTGTGCGGGAGGTGTACGCATATAGGTCTTCGCTGTTTGAATCTCGAGATTGCTGGGGAAGGTCTCTGCATCGATAACATACGAAGTCTCTCTCTGGTAGGCGGTCAATCCAAGTTGCCTCTTAACTCTTGAGTCAAAGAATAGAATATCATTGTCACCCATTAAGTAGTCAGTGACGTCAACCACTGTGCTCTTGGCATTGCTTAAAGAGTCAGTGTGGTAGGCCGCTACAGGGAAGGCCGCATTAATTGGTTGAAGATTCGAATTGCGAACGGATTGATACATGCCTGCAGAATCCCTTCCTTGCTCTGAATAAGAAATGCTTCTTAAAAAGATCTTGTTAGAAGGGCCCTTTTCAAAGGTGATCACGTTCTCAGAGATCTCGTCACCGGCATATCCTAAAAACCCTGAACGTGCCCCGGCAGGAGCTTTGGAAATTCGGTTCACCACGAGTATCTCGCGGTTCAACAGTGAATCAGGAATTTCGAAGAAATACTTGTCTTCAAGACGGTGAACGGTAAGTAAACCCTTAGTTGTTTTGGCTTTTGAAGTAATCACTTCGTTGAAGGGACGGGGCCCTGTGGATGCCTGCTGGCGGTTGGCTCCAAACCCACCCTGAGGGTTCGTTTGCCCATTCTGCTGGGGATTACCCTGTGCAAATACCGCAGAAGAGAATAGAAAGCTGCTTGCTAGCGCAACAGCAATTCGACGGTTCATGTGCTATATTTTTTGTTTAGGAAATAATACAACGGTCCGAAAAAGAAGTCGGCAATTTACTAAGAAGTCGATAGGGCAGGGTATTAAGTTGCAAAGCGTTAACTATTATTAACATGAGCGGAAATCATGCAGGATGGGAGGGCTAAATCCCAGACCACTGGGATGGCAGGCGCCAAATTACCTCCGTATTATCGAACTTTTAGGAACAGTTCTTCCTCCGCCATTTGATTTTGGGATTTACAAAGTCTCCGCGAAAGAATCTAATTTTTTCTTTTAGAGCAACTCTTAGATTTGCAGCCCCTAAATTTTCCAATATCAATGGAGCAGAAATATGTTCAGCAGATCGCAGGTAAACTAAATCTTACCAGCAGACAAGTCACCAACATACATCAACTACACAGCGATGGTTCTACCATTCCCTTTATGGCACGATACAGGAAGGAAGCTACCGGCAACCTTGATGAAGTAGTGATTGGTAACGTGGTGGAAGAGATACAATATTTCAATGAGTTGGATAAGAGAAAGGAGACGGTTATCAAAACCATTGAGGAGCAAGGTAAGATGACTCCCGAACTCAAAAAGAGAATAGAAGAGTGCTTCAGTGCCACGGAACTTGAAGACATCTATCTTCCATACAAGCCGAAGCGGAAGACCAGGGCCACGCAGGCTATCGAAAAAGGTCTTGAACCCCTGGCACTGCTGCTTTTCGAACAAAATGAATTGAATGTAGAAGAGGAAGCTGGAAAATATGTCAATGAGCAGGTTAAAGACGCCAGGGAAGCCTTGCAGGGCGCTCGCGACATCATTGCTGAGTGGATCAGTGAAAACGAACAAGCGAGGGCTAAGGTGCGCCAGTTGTTTACCGAGACAGCAACTGTCTCCTCTAAAGTTCTGTCCACCAAAAAAGACGAGGAGGAAGCACAGAAATACCGCGACTATTTTGAGTTTAGCGAACCACTTGCACAAAGTCCTTCACATAGGATACTTGCCATTCGCCGAGGTGAAAAAGAAGGCTTCCTGATGATGGATATAAGTGTCGACAAGTTGCAGGCTGTTGAGGAACTGGAACGAATATTTGTAAAGGCATCAAACAGTTCGGCCGCTGAAGTAAAGAAGGCCGTAGAAGATTGTTACGGTCGGCTGCTCAAATCATCTATTGAAAATGAGTTTCGCCTGCTTAGCAAGAACAAAGCCGACGAAGAAGCAATTCATGTATTCACCGAAAACCTCCGGCAGTTATTGTTGGCTTCTCCGCTGGGTTCAAAAAAGATATTAGCACTAGATCCCGGCTACCGCACCGGTTGCAAACTGGTATGTTTGGATGCGCAGGGCAACCTTGTATACAACACTGCTATCTATCCCCATCCACCCCAGAATCAATGGCAGGAAAGCGTTGCCGAAATAAAACACCTGGTGAGTAAGTACGACATTGAAGCCATTGGTGTTGGCAACGGAACGGCCGGCCGGGAGACGGAACAGCTAGTTCGTAGTATCGACTTTGGAAAACACATCAGCATTTTCCAGGTCAATGAAAGTGGCGCCTCGATTTACTCTGCCTCAGAGGTCGCAAGGGAAGAATTCCCGGATCATGACGTGACTGTGCGAGGCGCGGTCAGTATCGGCAGGCGCTTGCTTGATCCTTTGAGTGAGTTAGTGAAGATCGATCCCAAATCAATTGGTGTTGGTCAGTACCAGCACGATGTGAACCAGGTAAAGCTGAAGCAAGGCCTTGACAGGGTAGTGGAGAGTGCGGTAAACTTTGTTGGAGTAGATGTAAACACGGCTTCTAAACACCTTCTTCAATATGTTTCGGGCATTACGGCGACACTGGCTAATAATATTGTTCAATACCGTCTGCAAAACGGTCCTTTTAAGTCACGCGAAGGGCTGAAAAAGGTACCGCTCATGGGACCAAAAACTTTTGAGCAGTGCGCCGGCTTTTTAAGAATTCCCAACGCAGATAATCCCCTTGACAATTCTTCCGTTCACCCGGAACGTTATGGATTGGTGGAACAAATGGCTAAAGACGTACAGGCGTCCTTGGAAGAACTTGTTAAGAAGGCAGATCTACGCAGACAGATCAATAAGAAAAAGTACATCAACGAAACGGTCGGTGAGTTTACCGTTGAGGACATATTGAAGGAATTAGAAAAGCCCGGTCGCGACCCAAGAGCACAGATCGAAGAATTCCAGTTCGACTCTACTATCAAGTCGATTGAAGATGTAAAGCCTGGAATGACGGTGCCGGGAATTGTCACGAATATTACCAACTTTGGTGCCTTTGTGGACATAGGCGTTAAGCAGGACGGATTGGTGCATGTGTCACAACTTGCGAATAAGTTTGTCTCCGACCCTAATGAAGTGGTAAAGCTTAACCAGAAAGTGACCGTCACTGTTACTGAAGTAGATGTTGCAAGGAAAAGAATTGCACTTACGATGAAAGGAGAGAAAGGCCTGAAGTCAGAGCCGGGAAACCAAAGATCTGAGGCTAACCCGAAAAAGGTCCCTAACAAAAAAGCAGAACCATTGAATCCCTTCCAAAGTAAACTAATGGAGTTGAAGAAGCGCTTTCACGACTAGGAGTTTTGCTCGCTGGTCTGTCTTCTAGTATGTATTGGT
>DATDNL010000592.1:0-2877 GCA_036518315.1 Flavisolibacter sp.
AATTTTTCAATATGAAATTGGGTTCATCGGTAAAATTATTGGAAAGAACCACAAAAACAAATCCAATTTCGACGAACAAAAATTTTATGCCTGATATTTGCGCCATGGAATCCAAAACAAGCTATCCAAAAGAAAAAATAAACGTATTATTACTTGAGAATATAAGTGAAATTGCGGTAAGGAGTTTTCAGAAGAATGGATATACTCAAACACAACGTTTATCAAAAGCACTTTCGGAAGGAGAATTGATCGATGCTATTAAAAATGTGCATATTCTTGGCATCCGTTCAAAGACTCAAATAACCCCCGCTGTCCTTAAAGCGGCTTCCAAGCTCCAGGCAATAGGTTGTTTTTGTATTGGCACCAACCAGGTGGATCTTAACACGGCTACTGAAAGTGGGGTTGCTGTTTTCAACGCGCCGTATTCCAACACTCGTTCGGTTGCTGAATTGGTCATGGGCGCTGCCATTATGCTCATCAGGCGTATTCCCGATAAAAGTGTAGCGGCACACAAAGGCGGCTGGCAAAAGGATGCGAAGGGCAGCTACGAGCTACGTGGTAAAACACTCGGCATTATCGGGTATGGAAATATCGGATCGCAGGTTAGCGTGCTGGCTGAGGCCCTTGGCATGAAGGTCATCTTCTACGACATAGAAACGAAACTGCCATTAGGGAATGCCACAGACATGAAGTCCTTAAAAGATGTTTTGAGTAATTCTGATGTCGTGACATTTCACGTTCCCGATACACAGGAGACAAAAAATCTCCTCAATCGAAAGAACCTGAGGTACTGTAAGGACGGTGCCATCATTATTAACTATGCGAGGGGAGAGGTGATCGACCTGGAAGCACTTGCCCTTGCGATCGAGACAGGGCAAATATCAGGCGCCGCCATCGACGTATTCCCTGTAGAGCCTGAGAAAAACGGCGATGTATTTTCTTCACCATTACAGGGGCTGCCCAACGTTATTCTGACACCACATATTGGAGGGTCTACTGAAGAGGCTCAGCAAAACATAGGCGAAGACGTAAGCAGTAAGTTGCTCAGCTATCTTGAGAAAGGCGTTTCTCTTGGCTCGCATACCGTTCCGGCTTTGTCATTACCACCGCAGGAAGGAGCACACCGAATTTTGCACATCCACAAGAATGTTCCTGGTGTCTTGAGTCATATCAACACCCAATTGTCCAAGAACAAGATTAATATCCTTGGACAATACTTGAAAACTAACGACCGTATTGGCTATGTAGTTGTAGATGTCGATAAGAAATTATCCAACCAGGCTACACAACTTTTGAAGGACGTGCCACATACAATCAAGGTTCGATTATTGTATTGATTGGTCCGGCGTCCAGGTTCATAGACCATGGCAGTCAACCTTTTCTGCGCAAGGTTACTAGAGGAAAGCAGGAGAGGCTAATCCGTGACCTATGGATACTGAACCCTGAACTTAATCATACGATATGCCTATAAAAGTTGTCATAATTGGAGCCGGATTCGCTGGTCTCAGGCTTGCGAGAAAGCTGAATAATAAGGCGGGTTTTGAAGTTCTGTTGATCGACAGGTTCAATTACCACCAATTCCAACCATTATTCTACCAGGTAGCGACCGCTGCCTTAGACGCCAGTAATATATCGTTTCCCTTACGGAAGGCTTTTCAAAAGAGTAAGAATGTAAGAATCCGTGTAGAGCAACTGAAACAGGTACTACCGGAACAAAATAAAATAGTCACCGAATCGGAAGAGATCGCTTACGACGTACTTGTGCTTGCCACCGGAGCTGACACCAATTTCTTCGGAAACGAAAACCTGGCGACTAATGCCTTCCCAATGAAATCGACGGTGGAGGCGCTGCAGATACGGCACCGTTTAGTGCAGAACTTTGAGGACGCTCTGCTGGCAAAAGATCCTGTGCAATTTCAAAAGCTCATGAATATAGTGATTGCTGGTGGCGGACCAACCGGAGTGGAGGTTGCCGGTGCTATTGCTGACATGAAACGATTTGTATTGCCGAAAGACTATCCCGAACTGGACTTCAGCAAGATGAATATTTACCTGTTGGAGGGCGGTCCAAGAACCCTCGGTCCAATGAGCGAGAAATCATCTAAGGACTCTTGCGATTACCTTGAGAAAATGGGAGTCAAGGTAATGACAAGCACTCTTGTCAAGGACTATGACGGAGAACAGGTGTTCCTGGGTGACGGAACAACAATTCCTACCAACACCGTCATATGGGCAGCAGGTATCAAAGGAAACGTACCCGAAGGCATTGACAAAGCCCTTGTCGTTAAAGGTAACCGTATCAAGGTGGACCGGTATTCTAAAGTTCAGGGGAGTTTCAATGTGTACGCACTAGGCGATCTTGCTTACATGGAAACCGAAAAGTATCCCAAAGGACACCCTCAGGTGGCCTCCGTGGCCATAGCCCAGGCAGATGTTCTTGCAAAGAACCTCCTTTCAATGGAGCGCAAGTCGAATAAAATGTATGAGTTTGAATACCACGATAAGGGTTCAATGGCAACGGTCGGAAGAAACCTTGCGGTTGTGGACATACCAAAGCCAAAACTGCACGTTAACGGCTTTTTGGCCTGGTTGATATGGATGAGTCTTCACCTATTCCTGATACTCGGCGTGAAGAATCGCATCATGACCTTTATAAATTGGATCTACAATTACTTTACTTACGATCAAAATCTGAGGTTAATCTTTAAGGAATTCTATAGACCCAGAAAGCCCGCCCAGGCGCAACCGGCACAACCCGATGCGCGGTCTGCACAAACGTGGTCTCCCGGTTCGCAGTCCGTTGAACAAAAAAAGGACGACGACGACCTGAAACAGGCAGCCAGTTTGAAAAGGTAGAGCAACTCTCTGCGGTCCGCC
>DATDNL010000593.1:0-2636 GCA_036518315.1 Flavisolibacter sp.
CAGCTTGCATCTGGCGAAACAGGTAAATATTATCCAAGTGTTTATAAGGACAGCCTTGTATGGTCGGCGTTCACCAGCAATGGCCTGTTGATGCAAACCGAAAAACTTCCTGCTAATACCAACGTGGTCACGGACAATGAATGGAAACAGGTGTCTTTACCTTATGCTGTAGCTGATGCCACGCCAACGTCAAATGTTCTGAATACAAAGACAAGATCCTTTCCCGAGAGCAAATACAAGCAAGGCGCGCACTTGTTCAACTTTCACAGCTGGCGACCAGACTATTCAGATCCTGAATTTACCATGAGTCTCTTCAGCGATAACGTGATGAATACCTTTAGTAACCAAATCTATTATCGCTACAATCAAAACGAGACCTCGCATGCATTCGGATTCAATTCATCTACGGAGGGTGGTTTCCAATGATTAATGCCGGGGCGGAATACATTGCCAACAGGACCTTTCATGATTCGTTGAGAACCATTAACTACAACCAAACAGAAATCAGCCTTGGCTACAATATACCCTTGAGCTTCACTAAGGGAGTCACCTACAAGTTCCTTAACCTTGGCTCCGATTATGTGTTGAACCAAACCTGGCTGGCGCATACTTCGAAAGACTCGACGAAACAAACCTATAGCTATCTGAGGCACTTCATTTCATGGGCGCAGTATTTGCCAATGGCGAAGCAACATATCTATCCTAAGTTTGGATATACTTTAACCGGGCAATACCGCCATTTACTCACCCGGACTGGCTTCCAGTTTCTCGGTACCACGCAGTTATTCCTGCCCTCCATTGCAAACCATAGCATTGTTTTATCTGGTTCCTGGCAGGAAACTGATACCAGCAATGTTATATTCAGTAATCGTTTCGCCAATTCAAGAGGCTATGACGAGTATTATTTCTCCCGCATGTGGAGAGCCAGCGTTAATTACCATTTCCCTATAGCCTATCCCGACTTCGGTTTCGCAAACATCTACTATCTCCAGCGTTTGCGCGGCAACCTGTTCTACGACTTCACGAAGGTGTATTCAAGGAAGAAGACTGCCAGCAGGAACCTGCGAAGTGTGGGTGCTGAACTCTATTTCGACAGCAAGTTTTGGAACGAGCTGCCTGTTTCTTTTGGTGTACGCGCCTCCTACCTGCTCGACGATGGATTCTCTTCTGCTGATAAAAAAGGAAAGACGTGGTTTGAATTCATTGTACCCTTAAACCTAATACCGAATTAGTCTGAACGTGGATTTGGGGGGATTGAATGGATTAGCGGGAAGAAACAAACAGATATTAATAAAAGGAAGAGTCTTCAAATTGAAGACGCTTCCTTTCTCAAAAATCTCTTAATGCCCGCAAATTATAATTCAGACAAGTTAGCAAGGGTTTCTTCAAGTGCCTTTATTTTCTGTTCAGCATCTGCCTTTTTCCTTCTCTCCAATTCCACCACGTCGGGTTTGGCGTTTTGAACAAATCGTTCATTGCTCAATTTCTTTTCCACTGACGCGAGAAAGCCTTTATGGTATTCAAGATCCTTTAGCAATTGTTCTTTCTGCGATGAAGTATCCAACTCGATCTCGGTTTGAATAAAGAACTTTGTGTTACCAACGACAACAGTAATTGCGTTGGGAATCGCTTCCCGCACGTATTCTATCGAATCGGCATTTACCTGCTTGGCAAGGATCTGCTCAATGACTTCGAAGCTCTTCTTGTCTGCCGACTGAATGGCAAGCCTGACGGGATCTTTTGGCTTGATATTATTCTTTGCCCTGGCCTCGCGAATGGCGGTGATTGTCTGTTGCAGTAGCCTACCCTCCTGCAACACCGACCCGTTTACTTCTTCAGAGGGAGAGATTTGCTTCACACATAGGTCATCCTCCCTGTCTCTCAACCGGTGATACACTTCCTCTGAAACGAAAGGCATGAAGGGATGCAGTAACTGCATAAGCTCTTCGAAGAAATCAAGGCTCTTTGAAAGAAGATGTCCATCAATTTTTTCACCATAAGGCGGCTTCACCCACTCCAAATACCAGCTACAGAAATCATCCCATATCAATGAGTAAACAGTTTTCAGAACTTCGCTCAGGCGGAAGGACTTGTACATATCCTCCACCTGTTGCTTCACCTCGTTCAGCCTGTTTTCAAACCAGTTTGCAGGGAAGTTTGCTTTCTCAAAACCTTCCTGGGTCCTATCGTAAAGGACCACGCCGTTGGCTTCCCACATCTTCACCAGCTTCAAAGCGTTCCATATCTTGTTATTGAAGTTGCGGCCCTGTTCACAACTGCTGTCATCAAACAACAGGTCATTACCCGCCGGTGCAGAAATGAGTATTCCGAAACGGACGGCATCGGCGCCGAAACGGTCGATCAGTTCCAGCAGATCAGGGGAGTTGCCAAGTTGTTTACTCATCTTCCTCCCCAGCTTGTCACGCACCATTCCTGTAAAGTACACGTGATCAAATGGCTTCTCCAACATGTATTCCTCACCCGCCATGATCATTCTCGCCACCCAGAAGAAGATGATGTCCTGCCCCGTTACCAGCACCGAGGTCGGGTAATAGTAGTTGATGTCAGCGTTATTGGGCTGTGTGATTCCATGAAATACTTCAATCGGCCAAAGCCAGGAGGAGAACCATGTGTCC
>DATDNL010000594.1:0-2086 GCA_036518315.1 Flavisolibacter sp.
CAGCCTGTGGTAAAAAATACTTACACCTATACTACTGATTTCGTTGCGGACCCTTACTTTACTCAATTCAAAAACAATCTTGGAAGAAGATTTGGTGTGACGCTGTCTGTACCGATCTTTAATGGAATGTCTGCCAGGACCAATTGGGAAAAGGCGAAATTGAATATCAAATCTTACGAGCTGCAGCAACAGCAGGATAACCTCAACCTGAAGCAGAATATCTATAATGCTTACACTGATGCAGTAACGTCACTTGAAACGTTCAACGCTTCGAATAAAACAGTATCGGCTGCTGAGCGGGCCTATGATTTTGCAACGAAGAGGTGGACTGCGGGACTGTTGAATACATTGGACCTGATCACAACACAAAACAATTTGTATACCGCTCAACAACAGCGGATACTTGCCCAATACAATTATGTTTTCAAAATGAAAGTGTTGGAATTTTACAGGGGGCAAGGCTTAAAACTATAATTACAAGAGAAAATATTTATGAACAAGAGTTTAAAATGGATCCTCATCATTGTTGGCTTGTTGGCAGTATTATTTGTTGGCGCGAAGATGTTGGGGAAATCATCAAAAGGCGGTACTAAGGTAACTGCCGAGAAAGCGCAAAAAAGAACGATCATTGAAACAGTCAATGCCAGTGGAAAGGTGTATCCCGAAGTGGAGGTGAAGATCAGTCCCGATATTTCAGGTGAGATCACCGAGCTAGATGTGCAGGAAGGTGACAGCGTGAAGAAGGGGCAGGTGTTGGCAAGGATCTATGCAGACATTTATTCTTCTCAACGTGATGAAGCGGCCGCGAGGGTGATGCAATCGCAGGCAACTGTGGCTAATAGTGAAGCGAGTCTCACTGCCCTGAAAGCGCAGCTTGACCAGGCAAAGGTTAATTACGATCGTAACAAAGACCTGTTCGACCAGAAGGTGATCTCAAAAGCAGAGTTTGAGCAATACGAAACGCAGTACCGCACGGCTCAATCACAATACAATGCGGCACAACAAAATATTCGCAGCCTGAAGGCAGCCACGCAGAGCACCCGTACAAGCCTTGTGGCTGCCGATAAAAACCTTAGCCGTACTACGTTGGTGTCCCCTATGAATGGTGTGATTTCTTCCCTGAGTGTAAAGAAAGGCGAAAGGGTTTCCGGTAACAGCTTTACACTGGGTACCGAAATGATGCGTGTTGCTGAAATGGATGTGATGGAAGTGCGTGTGGATGTCGGCGAGAATGATATCGTGAAAGTAAACATTGGTGATTCCGCAGACATAGAGGTGGATGCTTACAACAACCGGAAGTTTAAGGGTGTTGTAACGCAAATTGCCAGTAGCACCAAGACAACAGCCAGTTCCTCCGGTGACGTTACCAACTACGAGGTTCGTATTCGTATTGACCCGGCATCATACACTGACCTGGTCGGTCCTTCGAAGCCAAACCGCTTTCCTTTTCGCCCGGGCATGAATGCCAGTGCGGATATCAAGACCCAGAAGAAGGATAACGTGGTGAGCGTACCTATCGCTGCCGTTGCCGCAAGGGTGAAAGGAAGTGATAAGAGTGTTGCAGACCAAAAGAAGGAGAAGGAAAAGACCCAGGCTGATGCCAACCAGGATGTGAACGTGGCGGGCGATGATATCGAGGAAGTAGTATTTGTTATCAAAAACGATGGAACCGTTGAAAAGAGAACGGTTACGACGGGCGTGCAGGACATGAATTATATCGAGATCAGGAGCGGACTAAAAGAAGGTGAACAAATTGTTACTGCACCATTTGACGCTGTTAACAAGACCATGAAGAGCGGCGACAAGGTGAACGTGGTGGCTAAGGATAAGCTATTCCAGAAATAATGGTCTTATATACCGCCTTTGAATTGTAAGTTCGTGCTCCCTGCTATAAATTATGAAAGAGAATCTAAGGATTGGTGTTATTGGTAACGGTAGTTGGGCAACGGCCCTGGTCAAAATTCTTACAGACAATCATCATCATGTAAACTGGTGGGTACGCAACGCCAGTTCGATAGAGTCCATCAAAAGTAGAAGGCATAACCCTAATTATTTGCCTTCGGCCTACTTCAATGTCTCCTTGCTC
>DATDNL010000595.1:0-3948 GCA_036518315.1 Flavisolibacter sp.
AACAACAGTTTCTGTATCTGTACTTGCGGCCGTGCTCATTTTTTCTTCGATCGCAGGATGCCAGAAAGGAGCGACTGAGAAGGGGTTACTCTCTTCCCCAAGCGCCAACCAGGATAAAGCGCCTACTCCTGCACAACCCAACTTTAACCTTGAGGTCATTCTTCGAGGAGCCGATAGCAGCTTCGGTCACGTGAAATTCCGCCAGGCCAATGACGCTGCAAAAATTGTTACGCTCGACGTATGGGTTCGTGGCCTGCTACCAAATCATGAATACATGCTCCAGCGTGCTGTAGACACGAACCTTGATGGAAATTGTACGGGTACTTCCTGGCTTACTTTAGGAAAGGGCTTGCAACCACAGGCTATTACAACAGACGATAATGGAACCGGAACGGAAGCATTATGGCGCGACCTGTCTGCCATAGCAAGCGGCGCCACCTTCGACATTCATTTTCGCGTTATCGATGCGGTCAGCAAATCTGTCGTGCTGACGAGCGATTGTTACCAGTATACGATACGTTAGTCCCGGGCTTTCAATGAGAAAACCACATATTCCTTAGGGATCGACAAATAAAAACCGCCATGCTTGAGCGTGGCGGTTCTAACAAAAACTCACTGATCACAGGTCACCCATTTCAGATAATTCTTCTTCCTCTTCTTTAACGAACGCCGCTCTCTTACCCGCCGCCAGCAACTGCTTGGCGTCGATCATGCCATACAATTGAATCAATTTGGCTACGAGGCCGGTCCAACCGGTTTGGTGACTGGCACCCAATCCTGCACCATTGTCGCCATGGAAATATTCATAGAAAAGAATATTGTCCTTCCATTCAGGATCAGTCTGGAACTTTTCGGTGCCGCCATACACAGGCCTGCGACCATTTTCATCCTTCAGGAAGATCCGCGTCAACCTCGAAGAGATCTCCTTGCTCACTTCGAACAGGTTCATCATGTGTCCTGAACCTGTTGGACATTCAATTTGGAAACTATCGCCATAGTAACCATAGAAGTTTTGCAGCGCCCGAATGATCAATGCATTCACCGGCATCCAAATCGGTCCGCGCCAGTTCGAGTTGCCTCCAAACATTCCTGTGTCTGATTCGCCCGGCAGATAGTCAACCCTGTATTCCTGTCCACCTACATTAATCACATACGGGTGATCCTGGTGATATTTGGACAGTGAGCGAATTCCATAGGGACTCAGGAACTCATTTTCATCCAGCATCTTAGTCAGTATTCTGCGCAGCCTTTCGGGGTTCACGAGCGCAATAATGCCCCGGTCATCTACACCCCAATGGCCTTCACCGGTGGGGTGAATCGTATTCATGAGATGCGGCATCTTGCGTTGGCGTTCTTTAATCACTGCCATTGCCCTTGGTACACGGTCTCTTTGCCATTTTTCTATTACAGTGGCTGCACACAAAGGCAACAAGCCAACCATTGAACGCACTTTCAATCGTTCGGATCTCCCATCAGGAAGCCGTAAAGTATCATAATAGAAACCATCCTCTTCGTCCCACATGCCATCATCTCCAGGCTTATTCATGGCTGCTGCGATAAACAAGAAGTGCTCAAGAAACTTTACAACCATGTCTTCATAAATCCTGTCATGGGCAGTCAGCTCTCCTGCCAGTTCCAACATGTTCTGGCAGAACAATGCCATCCAGGACGTGCCGTCAGCCTGTTCCAAATAGCCTCCTGTAGGCAACGGTGCGCTTCGGTCAAAGACACCAATATTGTCCAGCCCAAGGAAGCCACCTTCGAAGACGTTCTTACCGAAACGGTCCTTCCGGTTGACCCACCAGGTAAAGTTCAATAGCAGTTTATTGAAAGCCAATTTCAGAAATTCCCAATCTGTCTTTCCGCGTAAGGCCTGTTCTGTTCTATGCAGGAACAACGTTGCCCATGCATGAACCGGTGGATTGACATCACTGAAATTCCACTCGTAAGCCGGTATTTGACCACTTGGATGCAGATACAACCCGCGAAGCATCAGTCGCATTTGATTCTTGGCGAAGTCCGGATCCACGATTGACAGTGGCAATGTGTGAAAGGCAAGGTCCCATGCTGCGTACCATGGATATTCCCATTTATCAGGCATGGAGATGATGTCTTCATTCATCATGTGATACCATTCTTTGTTACGGGAATCCCTGCTGCCTGAATTCAATGGATTGGCATGATGTTCATCCAGCCATTTTTGCCCATCAAAGAAATAATACTGCTTGCTCCACAGCATTCCGGCCAAAGCCTGCCGCATCACGTTTGCTTCGTCAGGAGTGGCGGATGGCGGAGTAACGGATTGGTAGAATTCATCCGATTCCTTTTTCCGTGCCGCCATTATCTCGTCAAACTCAGATTCAAAAAAAGAGGCCATGTCGCCCTCGCCAAGTGCAGAACTGACTAACCTGAGTTGTACCGTTGCTGATTCCCCAGCATTGACAGAAAACTGGTATTGGGCAGCCATCTTGGTACCGGTCATTGCCGGGTTGATGGCTTGTTCATGACCATCAACAACATAATCGTTGATGCCATCCTTGGTGTACTGGCTCTCATTTTGACCCTCGAGATGCAAACGTTCCCTGTTGGTTTCGTTGTCAGTAAACAAAAGAGGAACATCTCCCTGGCAATACAAAATAAAATTACCCAGGGAACGGTGACTGGCTATAGCGGCTGTTACATTCGCCTGTTTTACTACTTTACTGATTAGCGCCTTTTCACCCGGTTCAACAATCCACCCTGCCCAATCGTTTCTAAACCAGAGTGTGGGTAATACCTGCAGGTAAGCTTTCTCAGGTCCACGGTTAATAGCAGTTATTCTTACAAGTACATCATCCGGTCCTTCTTTGGCGTATTCTACAAAAACATCAAAGTAGCGGTTGTCATTAAACACGCCAGTGTCAATCAGCTCATATTCATAATCCTTCCTGTTACGGCTTTTGTTGGTTTCTACAATGTCAGCATAAGGGTAAGCGCCCTGCGGATATTTATAGAGGTACTTCATGTAGGAGTGCGTAGGAGTTGAATCCAGGTAGAAATAGTACTCCTTCACATCCTCTCCATGATTGCCTTCACTATTGGTGAGGCCAAAAAGACGTTCTTTCAGTATAGGGTCTTTACCGTTCCAGAGTGCAAGGGCGAAGCAAAGCCTTTGCTTGTCATCCGATATTCCGGCCAACCCGTCCTCTCCCCAACGGTAAGTGCGAGACCTTGATTGGTCGTGGCTGAAATAGTTCCACGCGTCGCCTCCTTCGCTGTAATCTTCCCGCACGGTGCCCCATTGGCGTTCGCTCAGGTAAGGCCCCCACTTTTTCCAGGAAGCGATACCTCTACGGCTTTCTTCGAGCCGGTTTTGTTCTTTGTTCGGAATTGATTTCATAAACTTTATTTTGGTATGGTCGATTGAAGTATGGGTTGGTGATCAGAGGGTTCTTGCGGGTACTGCCAGGACGGTTTCCTCATTATTATAGTCACTTGCGGGAGGAGTTAGCCTCCATCGGTTGATGGATTTATTCCCGACGATGTGTTTTGGTTCGCGCTCCCTATTTCCTTCAATTCCGTTTTTCTAAATCATATCAGCTTGCAGGCAGCACTTGATGCCGGTCAAAAACTTATCAATCAGGGGTGTGAACAAAGCGAAACCTATGCAGATCACTGTATTGTTCCAGTTGTGTTGCCAAATTGATGCACGCGCTTAACGCAATACCCGCATGGTAAATCGTACACGGCCATCTGGAAAATAGGAAGGCGCAACCTGCGCAGGGGATGTCCCATAGATGTCCCGTATATGTCCCATATATGTCCCATATCTTTAAAGAGATGGGACATATATGGAGCATGTATGGAGCAAATACGAAACATCCATGTATTTAGACGCGGTTGTCCTCAAGTCTTAAGTGGGGTTCAGATTTTCTGTCCACACACCTTTTGAACCATTCATCCGGAAGG
>DATDNL010000596.1:0-2755 GCA_036518315.1 Flavisolibacter sp.
GAACAGGTAAGAATTTCTATGCTTTCGGTAGCCATGATGCTCCTGCCCATGGTATTGCTATTGTTGTTGATCATCTTGATTGTTTTTTCGATTGCTAATACCAGGCTTGTATTGGCCTACGGATTCTCTATCTTTTTTGGATGGCTGACGGCCATCATCCTCGGAATGACCTTCAAAACACTTCCCTTCATTGTTTGGAATAAGGTGTATCACAACAAGGCTGGGCTGGGAAAAACACCCAACCCAAAAGATCTTTTCAGTGAAAGCATTTTCAACCGAATGGGGATTGCCTACCTTTCCGGATTTTGTTTGTTCGTGGCGGGAGTGCTGTTAAGGAGTATTATTGCCATGCAAATTGCAAGTGTTTTGTTATTAATATCAGCAGTATTGTACAACTTCAATGTTATTAAGATGCTGTTGCATAAACCCTTACTGAAATGAACGAAGTAATCACCAACAACCAGGAAAAATGCGACAGGGCTTTAGGCGCTTTGCATCATGTGATCGATCCTGAAATTGGATTGAATATTGTTGATTTGGGTTTATTGTACCAGGTTGATTTTGATGAGGGAAATCGAATTGTCTTCGTTTCGATGACGCTGACTACCCAATTTTGTCCAATGGGTGACAGCATTCGAAGCAACGCGGGACAAGCCTTGCAGCAGGCGTTTCCCGAATACACGATCGATATTGAGTTGGTATTTGATCCGCCATGGAGACAGGAACGTATTTCAGAACAAGGACGAGTGTTTTTAAATCGTTAACATGCTAAGCTATACCTGTAAAACCGCTGTAAAAGCCGTTATCTTCCTTGCTACAAAAAGAGAAGAGACTGAAAAGACCGGAATCAAGGAAATTGCGGAACACATTGAGGCCAGTGAACACAGTTTGGGTAAAATGCTACAAACGCTGGTACGCCAGGATGTGATCATGAGCATGAAAGGTCCCTCGGGCGGATTTTTCCTCTCGAGGCGTCAAAGAGAACAACCGCTAATAAATATCGTAGAGGCTATAGACGGGAAGAATATTTTCAAAGGATGTGGGTTGGGATTGAGTCGTTGTTCAGCCAAGCATCCGTGCCCCATTCACTACGAATACAAAGAAGCGAGAGACATACTGGAACGAATTTTCAATACGAAAACAGTTGCCGATCTCTGCGAACCTGTAAACAGCGGGATGGCTTATTTGTTTGGATAACATCATTAAATGAAAATGAATCGAAACGAAATTTTAGATCTTGATGACGTAAAGTTATTGGTGAACAGATTTTACGAAAAAGTCAGAGAGGATAGCCTGCTTGCACAAATCTTCAATGAACGAATTGGGAACAAGTGGCCTGAGCACCTGGACAAAATGTACCGTTTTTGGCAAACGGTCTTGCTGGATGACCATACTTATTTTGGCGCACCTTTTCCGCCGCATGCGGATCTGCCCGTTCAACATTTGCACTTTGAAAGATGGCTGGAACTTTTTCACCAAACCGTCAACGAATTGTTTGCCGGCGGAAAAGCGGAAGAAGCCAAATGGCGAGGTAACCGTATGGCAGAAATGTTTGAACTGAAAATTGAATACCGCCGGAAAATGGATCTCATCGATCGCATGTAGCGCTATAAGAGGAGAATCGACGAAGAAAAGAATCAGTATTGTTCCTAAATATGACTTAATTAATCAAATATGGAGAAGAGTTTTGGGACCCTCTCGCAGACCATTGAGGGGTTGAAAAAAGAAGGCTATACGATGGACTTTAACATCAGCCAGGAGTGTTTGACTTGCCACAAAAGCAATACGGTCCTGTCGCCTGATGAATTTGAAATTGATAGCGTCTATCGGTTTGAAGGCGACTCTAATCCCGATGACGAGGCTGTCGTTTATGCTATCTCTTCATCGAAATATGGGGTAAAGGGGACTTTGGTAAATGCGTATGGTCCTTATGCTGATGAGGCGTCTGATGCACTAGTGCAAAAGCTTCATCAACGATGCCAAATTTCAAAAGTAGATGCGGACGCGAAGCCCATTAAGCGAAGCAAACACATATTGCGGCTATCAAAAGATCATCATTTTACGCTTTTGTTTTGTTGGAAAATAAGGCAGGGACTAAAACGCGGGGTGGCTGTGAATCGCATCAAAAAGTACGTTGAGTATTTCTGGCAAAAAGACATGCAAGATCATTTCCGGGAGGAAGAGGAAATTCTATTTACCATGGTTAAGGATGCCAAAGTGCAAAAGGCAATGGAAGATCATAAACGAATAGAAGAGGGGATCGAATTATTGAAAACAATAAACGAAGAACGTGCTCAGGAACAGTTGAGGTCTCTTGCTGACGCGGTAGATGCACATGTGCGTTATGAAGAAAGAGAATTGTTTCCTCACCTTGAAAAGGTCCTTACGGAAGCACAATTGGAAGCAATTGGAAACCGATTGAAAGAAGAGGCGCTAGTACGGGACGAATATGCAGATGAATTTTGGCTTAAAGAGAAATAGATTTTCCGCGCGGAATGAAACTAGAACTGAAAGAAAGGTTGAAAAAGAAACAAGTTCCTCAAATTAAATTGAAGAGGGTATATGATAAACCAGCCAGGACTGATGGCTATCCTATACTTGTGGACAGGTTATGGCCACGAGGCCTGCGCAAAGAAAGCTCCTTATTGGACGAATGGCTCAAAGAACTCGCGCCCACCGACCGTTTACGAAACTGGTTTGATCATGATCCTGATTATTGGCAACAGTTCAAGAGGAAGTATAAAACAGAATTGAA
>DATDNL010000597.1:0-4103 GCA_036518315.1 Flavisolibacter sp.
CGTTAGTTGAAGTTACACCCGTTGTTAGCACTGAGTAATCGGTGATGGTTCCGCTGACCTCGAGGTTCGCGTCGCCATTGGTTTGTCTAAGCTTTGTTTGTCTCGTTATCTTTTGACGAAGACGTTCCGTAAGGTTAGGAACAAGCTGTGGATTCTGGTACGGAGCCCTATTTTCAAATGGTGTGATGCGAACCGTTTTAATATCGGGATCGAGTGTGCCCTTGGGACTGAAGCTGTAAACACCACATCCTGCAAGCAGCAGGCAGAAGGCGAGGGTTGAAGAAAGAAGGAGGACAGTAACGGTTTTTTTCATTTCAGCCTATTGATCTATGTCGTATTCTTTTAGTTTGCGGTAAAGCGTTCTTTCGCTGATGCCCAGGTCCATGGCTGCATCTTTTCTTTTTCCGCGGTGCTTTTTTAAAGCTCTTATTATCAACTCTTTTTCCTTGTCCATAATGTTGAGGCTCTCATCGACTTCCTCGTGATCATGAATATCGTGGTCGTTATGAACCACTACCGGTTGACTCGGCAGATTTGAAGTTACCAAAACGGGTTGAGTGATTTCAGGAGTTTGCAGTTCTTTAACTTGATTGACGATAGCAGGATTCTGGTGAACTACAGAAGGATTCTGAATCACTTCGAAGAATAGTTTCTTCAATTCTGTGACATCTCTTTTCATGTCGAAGAAGAGCTTGTAAAGGATCTCCCGTTCATTATTGAATTCATGAGACTCATGACCGTTGACATGTGCGAGAACCGGTAGACGGTTAGCAGATTGACCTTGAGCGGGAAGAAATTTTTCCAGTTCGCGCGAACCAATCTGTTTATCGGTGGACAGTACAGAGATTTGTTCTGCGATATTTTTCAATTCACGAATATTGCCGGGAAAAGGATAGTTCATCAGCCGTTGCCTTGCTTCGTCATCCAGTTGCACGGGGCCGGTTTTATAACGCTCGGCAAAGTCCACCGCAAATTTCCTGAAGAGAAGAGGAATATCCTCTTTGCGGTCTCTGAGTGCCGGAACCCGGATGGGCACTGTATTTAAGCGATAATAAAGATCTTCCCTGAACCGTCCCTGTTGTACCAGGTTCAAGAGGTCTTTATTCGTTGCGGCAATAACTCTCACATCTGTCTTCTGAACCTTGGAAGAACCGACCCTGATGAATTCACCGCTCTCGAGTACGCGCAATAAACGCGCTTGAGTGCCAAGGGGCATTTCTCCGATCTCGTCGAGGAAGATAGTTCCACCATTTACCGTTTCAAAATAGCCTTTGCGGCTATCCACAGCGCCGGTGAAGGACCCTTTCTCGTGCCCGAAGAGTTCTGAATCGATTGTTCCCTCGGGAATAGCGCCGCAGTTAACGGCAATAAAAGGGTTATGCTTTCGTGCCGATAGGGAATGTATAATTTGCGAAAATGCTTCCTTACCAACGCCGCTTTCTCCGGCTATCAATACAGTGAGATCGGTATTGGAAACCTGTACCGCTACCTGCAGGGCATAATTGAGTGCGGGAGAGTTACCGATGATTCCAAACCGGTTTTTAATACTTTGTAATTCCATTCTTTGCCTCCTTTAAACTAGTTCGCCTAATAATGTTGCCTGTGTACAATCTGTAATCTTTACCCATACATAATCGCCGGGATTATGTTCTTTGTTACCCTTTGGAAAGACAACAACCTTGTTCTGGCTGTTGCGTCCCATCCAGTCTTTATCGGTCCTTTTGGAAGATGATTCTATTAAAACCTTGAAAGTTTTCCCAAGGTCTTTTTTATTACTCAGATGAGAGAGGCGACCCTGTAATTCCACCACTTCCTGGAGTCTTCTTTTCTTTACTTCAACAGGTATGTCGTCGGCATACCGGCGCTCAGCCAAAGTTCCAGGCCGCTCACTGTAATGGAACATATAACTCATGTCATAGCCGGCATATTCCATCATGCTGAGCGTGTCTTTATGGTCTTCCTCAGTTTCGGTGCAAAAGCCGGTAATCACGTCGGAACTGATGCCGCATTCAGGCATGATCTCGCGGATGCGGTCAATCTTGGCCATGTACCATTCCCTTGTATAGCTACGATTCATTAGCTGTAGTACCCTGGTTGAGCCGCTTTGCAAGGGAAGGTGAATGTATTTGCAGATGTTCTCATACTTTGCCATTGTATGCAGAACATCGTCAGTAATATCCTTCGGGTGGGAGGTAGAAAAGCGAACGCGAAGGTCGGGGGAAACGAGAGCAACCATTTCCAAAAGACCGGCAAAAGTGACCTGGGCCCCGGTGGATTCACTTACATAATAATAACTGTCAACATTCTGCCCTAAGAGAGTTACTTCCTTATACCCATTGTCAAAAAGCTCCTGGCACTCCTTCACAATGCTCTGCGCATCACGGCTGCGTTCGCGGCCCCGGGTAAAGGGAACCACGCAGAAGGAACACATGTTGTTGCATCCCCGCATGATGCTTACGAATGCAGTGATGCCATTTGAATTCAATCGAATTGGGGAGATATCGGCATAGGTTTCTTCGCGGCTGAGGAGAACGTTTACTGCCTTTTGCCCACCGCCTGCTTCGGTAATCAGTTGGGGTAGGGTCCGGTAGGCGTCAGGTCCAACGACTATGTCTACCAACTTCTCTTCTTCGAGAAATTTGGACTTCAGGCGCTCCGCCATGCAGCCAAGAACACCTATCAGAGTAGATGGACGGCTTCTTTTTAGTTTCTTAAACTCGGTCAGACGTTTCCGGACAGTCTGCTCTGCCTTTTCACGTATCGAACAGGTATTTAAAAAGATGAGGTCGGCCTCTTCGAAATTCCTGGTAGCACCAAAACCTTCGGTATTTAAGATCGAGGCTACGATTTCGCTGTCGCTGAAATTCATGGCGCAGCCATAGCTTTCAATGTAAAACCTGCGTTTGTATCGGTTTGGGTCGTTTTCAAATGGAGCATATGCTTCCCCCTGCCTTATCTCGTCATGAACTTTTGTGGTAGCTAGATCCAGCATAGTCAAAAATGTGGCGGCAAAGATAGAAAAACCTCGTGCTTTCCGTGACAGGATGTCAGATTTAAGTAAGGTTTAAAGATTAGAAACCCGTGCATCCGGTTAATTAACCTTAATAGTTTGATCAGACGTATCAGAATATAACTCTATGTGCACCTATCTTTGGAGTGATGAGAGTTGTACTGGCCCTGGTAGTCTGTTTGATTGGTTTAGAGGCTGTTGGGCAAACGAATGCAGTCGGGATCCTGGCTGGAAACGTGATGGACGAGAAGAAAAACGCCCTACAGGCAGCCACAGTTCAACTTTCGAGTTTGAACGGTAGTTTGCAAACGAAGCTGACTATTACCGACAAAGATGGCGGGTTCCAGGTCAATAATATCCCCTTTGGTTTTTATAGTTTGAAGATTTCCTACATAGGCTTCAATACGCTGACGATCGACAGTATCTATTTCAGAACGGAGCGATACGACTTCAATCTGAATGACCTTGTTCTGACTTCGAAAGGAGACTCCAATACGATGGAGCAGGTGATCATCTATGCCGAAAAGCCGTTAATTCAAAGTAAGGACGGCAATATCACGTTTAATGCAGGAGAGTCGGCCCTTAGTGCAGGAAGCAATGCGAGCGAGTTATTAACGAACGTGCCGCTAATTACTAAAGACCCTGATGGTAAGGTCCTGGTACGGGGTAAAGAACCGAAGATCTTAATCGATGACAAACCCGTTGAATTGAATCTTCAGCAGTTACAGGACCTTTTGGAGTCGATGCCCGGCAGCTCCATTGAGAAAATAGAGGTGATGACGAATCCGCCACCACAGTATGCGAATGAGCAGGGAGGTGTCATAAACATCGTTACAAGGAAGGGCACGGTTGGTAAGAGTGGCAGGCTGTCTGTTTACAGGGGTACAAGAGGAGAAAATGGCGTCAACGGAAGCTTCAATTACCGAAAACAAGGCTTGTCAGTAAATGTCAACGCAGGTGATGTAGGTAACGTTTATGAAGGGAACGGATATTCAAGGAGGCAGAACATTTATGCTGACTCGGTTAACTATTTTAACACGGACAATAATTACAGCAATAAAAGCCTTCGTCCCAATTTCAGGAGCAATATCAA
>DATDNL010000598.1:0-8278 GCA_036518315.1 Flavisolibacter sp.
AAGCAAGGAAACGAGAAAAATTGATGGTGTCATCTTGTAAAAAAGTTTGCTTTAATAGCTCAAATCTGTGTCCAAATCCTAGACTTTCACTTTTTGTCAGGAAGGTGCAATTTTTGATGATTTCGCTGTCAGTTTTTCAGACAAAAATTTTTTAGCTCATCAAAATTACTGACAATTAAGCATTGAATATCAGCTCATTATAACGGTCTTTTTGTTAACGTTCGTTATATAAAATCAAGCAAAAGTTATTCACAGGGTCAAAAAATAATTTTGTAATGTGGGGCAGATTTGTAATTTAGTGTCAGAATTTAATGGGTTAGTAAGTAAGAGGGTTGATCGAAAGATCAGCCCTTTTTACTGCAATTTTTTCTCACCATTTTTTCTTTCTTTTTTGCGGTCACATCATCCTGTTTTTCTTTATCGTTCGGCTTAATTTAGTACATGGCGAAGATCAAAACGGCCTATTTCTGTCAGAATTGTGGTTACGAAAGTGCGAAGTGGTTAGGTAAGTGTCCATCATGCGGTCAATGGAACACCTTTGTTGAAGAACTCATTCAAAAAGACGTCAAAAAATCTTCTTCGAACGAATGGCAATCCTACAACGGCGACGTCGTTACCAAAAAAACGCAACCCCTTCACGAAGTTCAAACAAGATCAACACCAAGAATTCAGACCGGTGACGAGGAACTGAATAGAGTGCTCGGTGGAGGCATTGTTCCCGGTAGTATTGTCTTGATAGCGGGTGAACCCGGCATCGGCAAATCAACTTTATTCCTGCAAATGGGTTTGCAGATTGATAATTTGGTGACACTATACATCAGTGGCGAGGAAAGTGAACAGCAGATAAAGATGAGAGCAGACAGAATCGGATTGCAGAACGAAAACTTTTACCTGCTGACTGAGACGTCGACACAGGAGATCTTCCAGGAAATTAAAAAACTAAAGCCGCAACTGATCATCGTTGACTCAATTCAAACACTAGAATCGCCCTTTATTGATTCTTCGCCGGGAAGTGTATCTCAAATAAGAGAATGTGCTTCGGAGTTCCAACAGTTTGCGAAAGAAACCCATACGCCGGTGTTCCTGATAGGTCATATCACCAAGGAAGGAAGTATTGCGGGTCCCAAGTTGTTGGAGCATATGGTTGACACCGTACTCCAGTTTGAAGGAGACAGGCATTATGCTTATAGAATTCTGAGAACAACGAAGAACAGGTTTGGAAGTACTGCTGAATTGGGTATCTACCAAATGAATGAGAGCGGGATGAAGGCGGTGTTGAACCCAAGCGAAATCCTGATCACCCAGAAAGAAGATCAATTAAGTGGAATTGCTATTGCAGCCACCGTGGAAGGACAAAGACCACTGCTGATAGAGGTACAAGCATTGGTAACGGAGTCTGTTTATGGAACTCCACAAAGAACGGTGAGTGGTTTTGATTTGAGACGGCTGCAACTTTTATTAGCAGTGCTTGAGAAAAGAGGAGGCTTTCATTTTGGTGTAAAAGACGTGTTCTTAAATATTGCAGGTGGACTGAAAGTGGAAGATCCTTCGATTGACCTGGCTGTGCTGGTAGCACTTCTATCCTCTTTTGAAGATCTACCAATGCCTCATGACGTTTGTTTTGCAGGTGAAGTAGGTCTTAGTGGCGAGATACGAGCCGTGAACCGGATAGAGCAACGGATTGCTGAAGCGGAGAAGCTTGGCTTTAAGAAAATCATCGTTTCGAAATACAACCAGAAGGCAATGAGCAAGCAGAAGTTCAATATTGAAGTGGTGACGATGGGAAGGGTGGACGAAGTGTACCGGTCACTGTTTTAGTTGATTGGGTTGGTAAGTTGATTGAGTGGGCCGTTTACGGGATGGAGTTTGAATTGGGATTTGAAATTTGAGATTCGAAATTTGATGGAAATGCGCTGATAGTAGGTTGAAGGAGCTATATCATCGTTCTGATATTATGAGAATGCCTAAATTAGAAGATGCTGTTGTTGAAACAGATCAGGGAGTCTTTACTTCATTTCGCGTATCCACATGTGTGCGAGGGATGCGGAACAGATAATTTACAAGGAGACCATTTGCTCTGTCTTCATTGTTTGTCCTCGTTGCCAGGCACTAATTTTTCACCGCACGCCGATAACCTCGTCGAAAAAATGTTTTGGGGAAGGATGGCTGTCGAATCTGCAACGTCCGTTTACTATTTCACCAAGGAGTCGATGATGCAGCACCTCGTGCACCAGTTCAAGTACAAACGCAATAAGGAAATAGGCAGCTACCTGGGAGAACTGATGGGATGGGCTTTGCTTGAATCGAAACGGTTTACCTCTGTCGACGCCCTCATTCCACTGCCTCTATATAAATCTAAAGAGCGGTTGAGAGGATATAACCAGTCAATGCTTTTATGCGAAGGGATCGCAAAGGTGCTGAGGAAGCCCGTTCTTCCGGATATAGTTGAGCGAACGGAAGAAACCGAAAGCCAGACAAAGAAAAACCGAATCGAAAGGTGGGAGAATATGCAAGGCAAGTTTAAACTGAGAGATGCTTCCGCGATTCAAGGGCTTCATGTTTTGCTGGTAGATGACGTGATAACCACCGGTGCCACATTAGAGGCTTGCGGCCGGGAAATACTGCGGGCAAAAAATGTTCGATTAAGTGTAGGCACACTTTGTTTTTCACTTGGCTGATGTATTTTTAAGGGATGAAGCCTGTGAGAAATCTGTTTCTGCTACTGCTTACTGTTTCATTTTTTGCCTGTACCAAAGAATCATTCACTAACAGTTCCTCTGCCCTCTTAAAGACTTCGGTTGATACACTTCATTTCGATACGGTATTCACTTCCACCGGTTCTACCTCCCAGTTCATCAAGATATTCAACGAAAACAATAAAGGTGTCCATATCTCTTCGGTCCGATTGTTGGGCGGCTACGGCTCACCCTTTAAGATCAATGTGGATGGCATAGCCGGTCCACTGGTAACCAATACTGATGTTTTGGGTGAGGACAGTGTTTACATCTATGTTACTGTAAGCATCAATCCCACTGCTGCTAATCTTCCCTTCATCGCCAGGGACAGTATAGAGATCGATTATAATGGAAACAAGAAGACCGTTCAACTGGATGCCTATGGAAGGAATGCCCACTTCTTTCGTAACCGGGTTATCAAGAGTTCGGAGACATGGGACAATGATCTTCCATATGTTATCCTCGGCGGGATAACTGTAGATACGAATGCCATTCTTACCATTAATAAGAGTGTGCATGTTTATTGCCATGCCGATGCACCTTTCATAATCAATGGGAGCCTGAATGTGAATGGCGAAAAATATGACAGCACCAGGGTGGTGTTTACCGGCGACAGGCTGGATGAACCTTACAGGGATTTCCCTGCCAGTTACCCGGGATTGATATTTACTAATGTAAGCAGGAATAATGTTTTGAACTATGCGGTGATCAAGAATGCTTACCAGGCGGTGGTCGCCATCAATCATGCTGCAGGTCCCAAGCTGACACTGAATGAGACGATCATTGATAATGCCTATGATGCGGGACTGATCGGGGTGAACACCAGCATCAATGCGCGCAACTTACTTGTGAGCAACTGCGGAAAAAACATTGTATTAGGTGCGGGAGGTACTTACAATTTTGTACACTGTACAGCGGCAACCTATTCGAGCAATTATATTCAACACAAAGACCCGGTATTGACTGTAACGAATTACCTGGACGGCTTCACCGGAGATTTGAATGCCAGTTTCCGCAATTGCATATTCTGGGGTGATGCCAATGGTATTGTAAAAGATGAAGTCGTGGTATTGAAACAAGGCAGTACTGCATTCAATGTTTCCTTCGACCAGGTACTATGGAGGGTACAGACGACTCCTGCCAACTCAACTATAAGTGGTGCCATCAATAACCAGAACCCAATGTTCGACAGCGTAAATACTTCCGAAAAGATTTATAGTTTCAGACTAAAGGACGGATCGCCGGCCATCGATAAAGGAGTTAATGCAGGCGTGACGATTGACCTCGATGGAAAGCCAAGACCGGTGGGAACCAAGCCGGATCTTGGTGCTTATGAAAAGCAATAGTGATTTGTGACTATCATTCCCGTATGTTAATGAACCTTGCAAATTACCCAACGGTAACGTTGAAGGCTTCCCTTTCTTCTAACTTTGCGTTCTTACATCATCAAAACCTTTGTTATGAAAATAGCGTTCATTGCCCTCCTATTATCTACACTGATCACCGGCGCCCCTATCTATAGTTTCAAGGTGGAAGGCCTCGATGGTGGATCTATCGACTTCTCGAAGTTTAAAGGAAAGAAGATCATGATCGTTAACACAGCCTCGAAATGTGGTAATACACCGCAATATGCCGAGCTGGAAGAACTGTATGAAAAGTACAAGGACAAGCTGGTGATCGTTGGTTTCCCGGCTAATAATTTCGGGCAACAGGAACCCGGCAGCAACGACGAGATCAAAGCGTTCTGCACAAAGAACTATGGAGTGACCTTCCCGATGGCCGCGAAGGTCTCGGTAAAAGGAGATGATATTGCTCCAATTTATAAATACCTGACCGACGAAGCCAGGAAGCTAGGCTTTGATGACCCTATTAAATGGAACTTCACGAAGTTTCTGCTTGACGAAGATGGAAAGCTGATCACGGTGATCCATAACAGGACAAAGCCAATGAGCGAAGAAGTATTGAAGTATTTGAACTAAACTTCGTCCTGGGTTTCTGTAATTAATTAGAAAGCTATCTGCGCGATAGCTTTTTTTTGTTTCCTCAATAATCCTTAACATCGCCCCAAATCCTCTTCAGACAATGTTGTTCAAAGACGTCATAGGCCAGGGTGAAGTGAAACAGCAGTTAGTAGAAATGGTGCAGCACAACCGCTTAAGCCATGCCCTCCTGTTTTTAGCAAGGGAAGGAAGCGGCGGATTGCCACTCGCTATGGCCTTTGCTCAATATGTGAGCCTTTTGCCGAATAAGGTACCTGAAGAAACGTCTCTTTTCGGGGAACCGGTGGCAGTGAAATTGCCTTCAACACCGGACGAAGCAGATGCATGGACTCAAAAGCAGCAATCTTTCAGTAAAGCGGAGCAACTGGTTCATCCTGATATACATTTTTCCTATCCTGTTGTCACTAAGAAGAGCGGCACCCCACCGGTTAGCACTGATTATATTACTGAGTGGAGGGAATTTGTGAAACAATTCCCCTATGGGAATATTTATGACTGGCTGCAATTTATTGGTGCAGAGAATAAACAGGGCAACATTACCGCCAACGAGTGTAACGACATTATACGGACGCTAAACCTGAAAAGCTTTGAGAGTGGGTACAAGATCCTGCTGATGTGGATGCCTGAATACCTGGGCAAGGAAGGGAACAAATTGTTGAAGATGATCGAGGAGCCGCCGCCGGATACCTTATTTATACTGGTGGCCGAGAACGAAGGCGAGATCCTTTCCACCATACTTTCGAGATGCCAGTTGGTGAAGATCCCTGCACTTGAAGCAGCCGATATAGAAAATCACCTTCTTTCAAGGAAAGCATGTAGCGCAGAACAGGCAAAACAGATCGGCAACGCCAGTAACGGTAACTATCGCGAAGCCCTGAACCTGGTTCAGCATGCGGATGAGGACTTTCATGGATTACTGAGGGATTGGCTCAACGCGAGCTTGAAGAGCCAGACGATCACACAGGTCAAGCTAATAGAAGAAATAGGGAGAATGGGAAGAGAGAAACAAAAGCAGTTCCTGAAACATTTTACGCATTTGCTTGAACAGGCGGTTAGGCTGCAGGTGGCTGATGAGGTGTTGAAGGAACGATTGCTGAATGCCATGTCGACCGGGGAGCAGGACTTCGTTGCACGATTAAACAAGGCGATGACACTGGAACAGAAGGAGGCTATTGCCGAAGAATTGGATAAGGCCACCTATTATATTGAGCGAAACGCCCATGCCAAAATCCTGTTTCACGCCCTGACGATTAAAATATTCCATATTGTTAAAAACAACGTCGTCATTGAGCTTTAGGGAGCGTTCTTAGTTCTGTTGAATAAAAAAATTATATTTGCTATAATGACGCCCAGGCGTCACTCAATATATATCTGAGGTCATCGGTAAAGTGCGGAAGGATTAAATAAGCTATCGAATACTCTCCATAAATAGTCAAGTCACAGAGTCAAGGTATCAGACCATTGGCGGAAGTGGCATCGTGGAATTATAGTTTCCACTAGTGTTTCATAGCTATTCTGCAGCCGACCTCTTTAAAACCAATTGATCGCCAGCTGGTGACCAATTGATTACTAACAAGGAAATAATAATAGTATGGGATGTGGTAGCTGTGGAACCGGTAAACCCAATGGATGCAAAAGCAATGGAGGTTGTAGCACGGGAAGCTGTAACCGGATGAATGCTTACGATTGGCTTGTAAATCTCCCGATTAATGATGTGGACGATGCCTGCCGCGTGATTGAAGTAAGCTTCAATAATGGAAGTCGTAAAGAGTTTTACAGGAATAATTTTATCCAACAATTTGAAAAAGGTGACATGGTCACCGTCGAAGGTGTCAGCGGTTTTGATGTGGGCGAGGTTTCGCTTACCGGTGAAATCGTTCGTTTACAGATGAAAAAGAGAGGTGTGGATGAGTTCAACCCTGAAATGAAAAAGGTGTTGAGGCGCTCGAGCGACAGGGACCTGGACATTTGGAAACAGAATAAGGCGAGAGAAAAGAATGCGATGATACGCAGCCGTGCGATTGCTCGCCAGCTCAATCTGAACATGAAGATGAGCGAAGTGGAGATCCAGGCCGATGGGAAGAAGGCTACCTTTTATTATATAGCAGACGACAGGGTGGACTTCAGGGAGCTCATTAAAATATATGCCTCGGAGTTTAAGCTGAAGGTGGAGATGAGGCAGATAGGTTCCCGGCAGGAAGCCGGCAAGGTCGGTGGAATTGGAAGTTGCGGAAGGGAACTGTGTTGTGCTACGTGGCTGACTGAGTTCAAATCGGTGAACACCACTGCAGCCCGTTACCAGAATCTCTCCATCAACCAGACAAAGCTGAGCGGACAGTGCGGGCGATTGAAGTGCTGCCTGAACTACGAGCTCGATACCTATTTAGATGCTCTGCAAGGCTTCCCCGAGAATGCCGATATGCTGCAGGTGGCAAGAGGAACGGCCACTCTTATTAAGAAAGATATCTTCAAGAACCTGATGTGGTATGTGCTGCCAGACAGCACTAGCCAATACCCGCTGACAATTGAAAGGGTAAGGAAAATACGTTCGCTGAACCAGCAAAATATCATTCCCGACGAACTCGAAGCTGTTGAAGTGACGTCTACCAAACCTAAAGAGGTAGAGCCTGAGTTTGTTGATGTCGTTGGTCATATAACGCTTAAGAGCCTCGAGAAAGCCGATAAGAAGAAACAACAGAAGGCGAGAGATCAAAGGCAGCAACAACAAAAGCAGCAGCCGAAGCAACTGCCAAGGCCTAACCAGCAAATGCAGAAGGGCGGGCAACAGCAGCAGCAGCCGCCGCAACAGCAAAGACCGAGTCAGCAAAGGCCCAATCAGCAGAGGCCTAATCAACAAGGACAAAACCAACAAGGACCTGGTCAACCAAGAAGAAACCAACAAAGGCCACCGCAGCAACAACAGCAGCAACCGAAAGGCACGCAGCAACAGCAGAAGAGGCCAAATAATCCGAATAATCCAAACAATCAGAACGATCAGAACGATCAGAAGAAGGGATAAAGCGGTTTTGAGTTAAGGGTTTTTAGTTTTGAGTTGAATGGTTGATTCGTTTATTTGTTGATTGGAGAGGGCTTGAGGTTTGGGGTTTTGAGTCAGTTACTTTTCTTCTCCGGCAGCGCAAATTGCCCATAAGACCTATCTCCGGGGTAGTGCTCGCCAAGGCATGGTCAGGATATAGTAATAAGATTCAAATAAGATAGGAATAGTATACAATAAGGATACTAATAGGATACAATACGGATAGTAATATATTGCCACGACTACAGCCCGACCAAAGTCCGATCATCCTTCGACTATCCTTCGACTCAAAGTGATTAAAAATAGTACGCTTAGCAGGCAGAAACTAAAATAGGGTGAACAATAAGCAGGACACACAACATAGGCACCACTGCCGATAATTACAATGACTTTAGTTAACTCGTCTCCAATTTCTAATTACCTGGTGCCTCTGACCGGTTAAAAGGCTTTGGCATCGACTTGTTGTGGCTGTTTGTTTGTGGCCATTTGTTTTTCCTTGTCGAGGG
>DATDNL010000599.1:0-5100 GCA_036518315.1 Flavisolibacter sp.
CATTCAGCATCAGGGCCCTATTCGCTTTACCATTTGTTTAAAACACCCACTATGGAAAAGGTCACTACAACCGCCAGAGATAAGGCAAAAAGAGCCTATAACTCGGCTGCAGATCATTACGATCATGAAGCACTTTCCTTCTGGAGCAAGTACGGCAGCGCGACCATTGAACGGCTCCAACTTTCGAAAGGAGCAATTGTACTCGATGTTGCCTGCGGTAGCGGCGCTTCCGCTTTGCCGGCCGCCCGGTCGGTCGGGTCGCAAGGCAAAGTGATCGCGGTAGACCTCGCTGAGAATTTATTACAGCTTGGTCGGCAAAAGGCGAAGGATTTGAGACTCTCTAACATCGAATTCCTATGTGGGGACATGACTGCCCTTAACTACCCTGATGGCTCTTTTGACGCGGTCGTATGTGTGTTCGGAATTTTCTTCGTTCCCGATATGCAACACCTCGTCAGGGAATTATGGCGGATGGTAAAACCGGGAGGTAAACTTGCTGTGACTACTTGGGGGCCTCGATTGTTTTCGCCCGTTTATGATGCGTGGCGCGAAGCTGTGAAGGCAGAAAGAGCTGATTTGTATTCGGCTTTCAATCCCTGGGACTCAATCACTGAGGTGGCTTCGGTTAAAGATCTTTTTCTTTCGTCGGGAGTGAACACATGTACCGTTGTTGCTGAAAATGGGTTACACCCTCTGCATACAGCAGGTGATTGGTGGAAGATCGTGATGGGATCTGGCTTTCGCTGGACAATTGATACAATGGGAGAGCAGGCCGCACTCGCAGTTCGGAACCAAACACTTTCCTGGATCGAGGAAAACAATGTCAAAGCCATTGAAACAAATGTCATTTACGCCGTCGCGACGAAAGGAAGCTGACAGCCAGGAACCGACATAACGCCCTGGATTCAGGCGTCGAATAAAATAAAGATACTCGGTTGTTTAATCGCCTATTTAAACTGTTCTACAAAAGAAATAATATCGTCTTCAAGAGCTTCGGTGTCGCCTTGCATCGGCCGATGCCCTGAATGCGGATAAATGATTAGCTTCTTATAAGCGGACCCCAGGTGTTTTAAAGCATCATCACCCACTGAAGGTGGTACAGTGAAATCATACTTGCCCCAAAGCAAGAGGGATGGAATTTTAATAGCATCCATTCCTTTTGAATAATTCAGATTCTGAAGGCTGGTAATAAAATGACTGCCGCCGGGGGTATAAAATATTTTGACATAATTGACCAACAGGCTTGACGGATCTTCCGGGGAAAACACCTGGTTGTTGACAGTACTCGGTACGATCCCCATATACGCTTCGGCGTCGTGCGCGTACACTTCAATTTGTGAGCTCGCATCGAACGACTTCCGTGGATTGTGCGTTTTACAGTAGTTAACGATCTCCTGCCATTCGGATACATGCCTGCCTAATGCAATTTGCGCTGTCCCTGTATCGATCAATGCATTTTTTGACTCGGAATTTGTAAGCGGGTAATTATGGGCTCCATCAATTTCCATCCAGCCTTTGAGGTCGTTTTGGTAATTACCCGTTTCCAGGTAGGCGGCTGCCACCAGTCCACCAAAGCTGTGCGCATATAAGAATATACTGGGGTTGTGATACCGATACTTTAAGACTTTAACAACAGCGTTGAGGTCATTAGCCATTTGCGGGAGAGAAAGCTCACCAATATTGTTATTGCCCGATGAAGAACCGGCGTCGCGCTGATCCCAAAACGCCACCCCATACTTTTTCCTCAAACTCGCTGTTTCATAATCACTGAAATTATACGAGCCTGTTGCAGGACCTCCATGCACGACAAGGATAATCACTTTTGATGCCGTATTGCCCTTCACCCAAACAGGCATATCCGCACCGTGGTTGGTAACCCAAAAAACTTCGTTAGCAGTGGTTGACAAAACAACATCCTTCTTTTGACATGCTTCAAAAAGCAATACGACGCAAAAAAACAAAATAGGGTAGAGTTTGCCTCTCATCTTCTTACTGTTTTATTGATTGTATTAACAACTACTTTACGACGCGCTATTTCGTACTTGATACCTATTTCCAGTGATGCGTGTGGTTTGATGAAGCTGTTATATGGATATTGGAACCAAAGTGAAGGTCTTAGCTGTAACGCAAAAGCAGGCTTGTTGAGTAGCCAATTGAGTGCGTATGAAATGGAAGATGTTGCATAGAATCTGCCGAACAGCCCAGCCCCGGTTACATTACCTGCCGGATCAACTTTATAAACTTTGCCGTCGTAAAATGTTCGAAGAACACCGATACTGACCGAAGTTTCTGAGAAGAATGTCGAACTGGAATAATGGCGCTTGCCAATGAACGGCGACAAGAGAACACCGGTATAGTTGTACGGATACCTGTAAAAGCCGAGATTGAAACCGGCGATGATTTCTTTTTGTTTTTCCAGGGCTTTGCCGCCTTTCGAAACACATTTCTTATCTACGGACTTTAGGGGAAGATTAATGCCGGAGGACAAGCCGAAGCTCTGTGGAAAATCGTAAAGGAAAGAAATCTGTGCAAACACCGGCTTTGTTCCTGAAGTCGAATCCTGGGTAAAGGCAGCCTCGTGGCAAGTGAGGAGGAGTAATAAAGTAAAAATACCGTTTCGTTTCGTTTGGTTTCTTCTCATAGTTGGATCAGTAATGCAATAATTAACCCAGCGTCGCTTTCCGCAAACCTGCTATTAGGGTTTGAAGATAAAGCGAGTATTTTTAATTAGCTAATGGCGTCCGGCTGGAGTGGGGAAAGATAAGTACTGTACAGTGTAACCTGCACGCATTCGTTAGAGCGCTTATACGTAAAATCCTTCAGTTTTTATTATTTTCAGTGACTGTTTGATCCACCAATCCACTATAAATCTTGCTTATGGACAATAGGATGAAATTTCTTTTTTATTCGTTCGCTTTTGCTTTTTGCTTCACTTCGGCATCTGCACAAAAGATTAACGTTCGATATCTTTCTTCGACTCAAAACAGCTTCACCGGCAACGTGTTTCTATACCTCTCCAAGGAAAACAAAAGCCCTACAGAGTCAGAAGTCGGAATTGAATCTTTTCCGTGTTACCGTATTTCAGTAAAAAACGTGAAGCCCAATCAAGTGGTGACCTTTGACGATGGTGCCGTCTCTTACCCTGTTCCTCTGTCGGATATAGAACGCGGCGAATACTACGTGGAAGCCGTTTGGGACAATAATCTTGGCGGGAGAGCGATTGGAAATAGTCCGGGCAACCTATACAACAAACCGGTGAAATTAAATTTTACAAAGGAGCGCGCCCAAGCGTTTAGTGTAGTTTGTAAAGAGGTAATACCGGAACAGACTTTCAAAGAGACGGAATACAGCAAGCAATTGAAAGTTCCATCAAAATTGCTCACCGCATTTTATGGAAGACCGACGACAATAGATGCTGCGGTGTCACTTCCGAAAGAATATGAACAACAGCCAGGCAGGCGATTTCCTGTACTATACTGGATATCCGGCTATGGCGGAGATTACCACCGCTTTTCAGGGCGTAATTCACCAGGTGCTCCAATCGACACCACAGCCTGTATCAGGGTCTTCCTTGATGGAAATTGTCCCTTAGGTCATTCGGTTTATACGAACAGCGACAACAACGGTCCATGGGGTGATGCATTGGTGAAAGAACTGATTCCGGAAGTGGAAAAGAATTATCGTTGCAACGGAGCCCGATTGTTAAACGGCCATAGTAGTGGTGGATGGACTGTGCTCTCATTGCAGATTCATTATCCTGCTACGTTTACTGCCTGTTGGTCATCGTCTCCGGATCCTGTTGATTTTCGCAATTTCCAAAAGATCAATCTCTATGACGATAAGAGTATGTTTTATGGAAAGGACAGTATGTTGAACATGACGGCAACTGTGGCCGGTGCAATTCCCTGGGCAACCATGAAGCAAGCGTATGAAATGGAAAATGTGATTTCACGGGGAGAACAAATGCGGTCATTTGACGCGGTGTTTAGCCAGAAAATGCCTAACGGTACACCCCGTACACTCTGTAACTACAAGACAGGTGCCATCGACCCTGTGACTGTAGAACATTGGAAGAACTATGACCTCTCCTTGTACCTGCGCAACCACTGGACGGAATTAAAGAATGACTTAAGGGGAAAAATACGAGTAAGTGTAGGCGATCAAGATAACTTCTTATTGAACTATGCGGTTCATTTATTGGATACTGAAATGACGAAAATAAACTCAGGCTTCCAATTTGCCTACTACCCGGGTGATCATTTTACCGTGAGTTC
Source organism: Flavisolibacter sp. (assembly GCA_036518315.1). Classification (GTDB taxonomy): domain Bacteria; phylum Bacteroidota; class Bacteroidia; order Chitinophagales; family Chitinophagaceae; genus Flavisolibacter. The sequence goes on from DATDNL010000599.1 coordinate 4,275, forward strand.
TACGCAATACAGGCACGACGGCGACGTTTTTCTTGAGGAGAAATACAACGAGTTTTTGAAACAGAGTTCTGCTGCAGCGACGAAGTGAGAATCAACACTCTTTTACATTTACAACGATAATCTTCCCAACTGGGAAATAGTGTCTTCTATTATTTTTGAGAAATGTATTCGAAACAGGAGGCTTCGCGTTTGAAGCAGGAATTTTGGACGACGTTTGGACAATACATGAGCCCAATACTTTCGTCGGAGGGAGAGAAGACAAACTGGGTAAATTATAAAACAGGAGAGAAGAATATTGCTTTTCCTATGCATGCGGATAATAAGACCGCCACGATATCCGTCGAATTATCTCACAAGGACAAGGAAATTCAACAGCTTTATTTCGAACAATTTCTCCAATTCAAGAACTTATTTGAAGGTGGTATGAACGAGATGTGGAGCTGGAAACTGCACGACTACGATGAACATGGAAGGATCGTCAGTCGAATTTATAAAAAGGTGTCCGGCGTTAGTATCTTCCAAAAGAATGACTGGCCAGTGTTGATTTCCTTCTTCAAGCCACGAATCATTGCATTAGACGAATTCTGGTCTTCTGTGAAATACGCTTTTGAAAGTTTACGTTAGCCAGAGGACAAATCTCGAATCTCAAATACCAAATCTTAAATCTTTGCTATCTCCAACGGTTCTTTCGGATATCCCATGTGGTGAATCCGACTTTAAACTGAACAGGGTTGGCGGCATGGTTGGCCACTGAGCCCACAACATATGCTCCGACCTTGAATTTCATCAACGGGTTGAAAGGCCATTTGAAGACGCGTTCCAGGCC
>DATDNL010000600.1:0-5793 GCA_036518315.1 Flavisolibacter sp.
GTAAACCTGCCGCTTCGATAGTTAGCCGTGTGCACTCGCCAGCCGGGACAGGTGAAAACCGGTCAAACTCCGACCAGGCGGCCGGCATCAACGCTTTTCTGACGGTTCTGCTGATAATGTTGTTTTGCAGGTCGATGACAATATCGTATCTCCCCAGGAAAAGCAAGGGTAACCTAAGGCAAGTGAGAATGAATTGCTTTTTCCAGTTCCTTCCGCCGCCAATGGAATGCACACGATCGAACAGGTCGAGGTCTTTCGGAATTGGCTCTACTTCTTTTCTAGTTAACAAATCTATTTGAACGTGAGCGGGTAATGTTTTTCTAAGGCGCTGCAGGTAGGGCAGGGTGATGACCAGGTCGCCCATGGCCTGGAGGCGAATAGCCAGTATCCTGGTTGGCGGGTCGGATCTAGTCCATTTTTTAGAGGGAATGTTAAGTGAGTATCCGTTTGAACTGAATGTCATAAATACTGTAGTGTATTCTAATAAAAACGATTTATGCATTGGCCAAGTTGCCTAAAGGAGTTGATGGCAACTATTTAGGGAAGGGTACGTATTAATTTATTACTTCTCCAACCTCCATCCATGAATAAAGTCCTTCTATTCAATCCCAGAAGTGCGAAGTCGAAGCCGCGCATTCCGAATTCGATCATGAATATCGCGGCCTCCATCGAGGGAAAGTTTCCTTACGTGATAGTGGATGGCAATATGGAAACGGATCCGTCTGAAAAGATATTCGACTACCTGTCGCGAGGTGATTTTAAATACTTCGGTTGTACCAGCATGCCCGGACCGCAATTGAAACAATCGATACCGATATCGAAAAAAATAAGGCAGTTGTACCCCGACGTTGTGACAGTATGGGGAGGATATTTTCCTTCGAATCAATCGAAGGTCGTGTTGAATTCGGGCTATGTCGATTTTGTTGTAAACGGTCCCGGTGACAGATCCTTTCCCGCGCTGCTAGAGGCTTTAGAAAGAAATGCACCTTACGACAGTATCCACAACCTCATTTATAAGGAGGGAAATGAGATCATAAAAACGCCAAAAGATGAATTGTATGAGCAAGATGAACTGCCAACTTTACCGTACGATCGCTTGAATCAATTCTATCCACTCAAAAAATACCTGGGTAAGACCTACCTCGGCTCTAAAACTATCGCCTATCATTCGAGCGTAGGATGCCCGTTCAAGTGTTCCTTTTGTGCGGTGGTCCCGATTTATAATGCCAGATGGAAAGGCAAATCAGCGCAATTGATCTATAAGGACATCAAGTATCTGAAGGAGAAGTTTGGAGGTAATGCTATTGAATTTCATGACAATAATTTCTTTGTGTCGGAAAAAAGGGTGGTCGAGTTTGCAAACCTGATCAAGAGTGAGAACATGACCTGGTGGGGCGAAGGGCGTATTGATACCATAAATAAGTATTCGGATGAATCACTCGCCCTCATGCGTGAATCGGGGTGCAAAATGATCTTTTTCGGGGCAGAAACCGGTAACGATGAAGTTTTGAAACGAATGGATAAGGGAGGAACGCAGAGTGCTGATCAGATAAGATCCTTTGCTGCTAAAATGGCGAGGTTTGATATCATTCCCGAATATTCTTTTGTGTTGGGAACACCGGCTGACACTCCTGAGCAAGTGATGAAGCAAATCGACCAGGACATAGCGTTCATCAAAGAAATTAAAACCATCAATCCTAAGACTGAAATCATTATTTACGTGTACAGTCCTGTGCCCAACGAAGGCTCAGAAATGTATGAAAAAGTTTTAGAAACAGGATTCAAATTTCCAGAGCGACTTGAGGATTGGATCAGCGCTGAATGGGAATCGTTCGATTTGAGAAAGAACCCTTTGACGCCATGGCTTACGCCCGAAATGATTGATAAGATTAAAGATTTTGAAACCGTATTGAATGGCTATTACCCGACCGTATCTGACGTTCGTTTAACCACGGTAAAGAAAAAGTTGTTGCACGGTCTTTCTTACCTGCGCTACAAAACCGGCATTTACAGTAAGCCTTACGAGCTGAAAGCATTGCAGATACTTTGGAAATACCGTCAACCAGAGATCGAGGGATTCTAAATGAGAGGATTCGTAAAATATATAGTTGGTAAGACGTATAAGCCTTTGCTTGTGAAATACCTTTCCAAGACAAGAAGCTATTCGTACAGGGGCATCAACCTGGAAGTTCCGCCGGAGGTATTTCACCCAGGCTTTTTCTTTAGCACCAGGCTGTTGTTGCGATACGTAGCACGAGAATCATTGCATGGGAAAACGTTCCTCGAACTTGGCGCGGGAAGCGGCTTGATCAGCATTTACGCGGCTAAGAGAGGAGCGAATGTGATTGCTACTGACATCAATCCCGTGGCGCTACAGTCAATAGTAAATAATGCTGAATTGAACGGAGTGGAAATAGAAACGGTTTATTCCGACGTGTTTCGCAACCTGGTTCCGCAGGCGTTTGACCTCATTGTCATTAACCCTCCTTATTATAAAAAGCATCCAGCGAGCAATGCGGACTATGCATGGTATTGTGGTGAAAACGGGGAATATTTTCAGAGTCTGTTTGCGGGGTTAAATCAATACATGAGTTCTGACTCTGTTGTGTTAATGGTGTTGTGTGATGGCTGCGATATACCAATGATTAAGGAGCTTGCCAACGAAAGCGAGTTTAACATGCGGTGTGTTTACAGCAATAAGACGCTAATTGAAGCCAATTACATTTTTAAAATAGAGCAGGCAAGATGGTTTTGAATACGAATTATAGGGCTAAAATCTATTCTTCAAGCGAATTTGAACAATTGTATTCGGATCTGCGCCAGGCGGAAAACCGAATTTATTCTGACGAGGAAGTGAGGCAACTACCCACTATAGAAAGGGATCATGTTCACGCTAAAGAATGGGCCATGAGGAAAGATTCCTGTGAAAGACTACTGCGGCACCTGGCGAGCCAAAAAAGGCCCCTAAAAATATTAGAGATTGGATGTGGGAACGGATGGCTGTCTCATCGACTTTCAGAAATTGCTTCTTCCTATGTAGTTGGCTTAGATGTTAACCTATTGGAACTACAACAGGCAGAACGGGTGTTTGCTGCAAGTACTAACCTGGCTTTTGTGTACGGAGATATCGATTCTGCCTTTCTTGAAAACCAAAGGTTCGACGTGGTGGTTTTTGCTGCTGCCATCCAATATTTTGAATCGTTGCCGGGAATTATACAGAAAGCGTTCGAAAGGCTGAACGAGGGTGGGGAGATACATATTCTTGATTCTCATTTTTATGAACGAAAGGAATTAAAGATGGCGCAACAAAGAAGTGCGGACTATTTCAAAAGGAAAGGTTTTGAAGGGATGCGCCAATTCTACTTCCATCGTTCATTAGAGGAGTTGGGTTGCTTTAGATATTCGATACTGTATCATCCCAGTTCCAGAATAAGCCGGTTTTTTGGAACGAAGAACCCATTTTATTGGATCTGTATTAAGTAATGTTGAGTCAACCACTATATGAAACTTTTTACCGGTACAGGACCTTACAGACCGACAGAATTTCTTCTTTGCCAATAGTGATTCTTATGCCTCATAGCGCCTGCAATTGCAGGTGTGTTATGTGCGACATATGGAAAGGCAACAGCAGGCTAAAGCAACTGAAGGAAAAAGATGTAGAAAGCGTGTTGCAGTCGCTGAAGAAATTAAGAACAAAGCAAGTCGTTATGTCGGGAGGCGAGGCCTTGTTAAATCCTTATTTTTTCTCACTCTGCGAGATTCTGAAAAGGGAAGGCCTGGCGATCACATTATTGTCTACTGGATTAACGATTAAAAAGAATGCAGATGCCATTTTGAAATGGACGGATGAATTGATCGTTTCACTGGATGGCGACGAGGAGACTCATGATGCGATCCGCAACATCGAAGGGGCTTTTGCAAAGCTTAAGGAAGGAGTACAATATATTAAGTCGAAGAATCCGGGATTTAGAATCACGGCAAGGACAGTGATACATCGTCTCAATTTTAGAAAGTGGGGAGGCATTATAGAGGCTGCAAAGGAAATAGGTGTTGATCGAATTAGTTTTCTCCCTGCCGATGTAAGCAGCCAGGCCTTCAACCGGGAAGTATCGTGGCCCGAGAAAAGACAAATGGAAGTTGCGGTGAATTGCGATGAGCTTTCGGATTTTAAAACCGTTCTTGAAGATGTGATTGAAGCATATGAGAATGAGATACAAACAGGGTTTATAGCTGAACCTGCGGAAAAGATCAAGCGCCTCTTTACATATTATTGCGCTCTGCAGGGTCTTTGCGACTTTCCCTATAAGAAATGTAATGCTCCCTGGGTTTCGACGGTAATCGAGCCTGACGGCGCTGTAAGGCCGTGCTTTTTCCACGCCTCATTGGGCAATATTCATAACCACAGTTTGACTGAAATATTGAATGGCGAAAAAGGTGTAGGATTTAGAAAAATGCTAAACATGGATGAAAACGATACTTGTAAAAGATGCGTTTGTTATTTAAACCTGCCAGCAGGCATGAACCCGATCAAATGACCAAAATGGAAAGTATTTTATTCACGCACTCTTATTTCTTAAAACTGGACCCCAAGCAATTAAAAATCGGGCAACCGTATGCCCCATTAGGTACTTTGTACGCAGCCGCCTTGATGAGAGAGAACGGTTACGAGGTTTTTTTACACGATGTTCAGTTCGCCAATGGACCCGAGAGCATCGTGCCGGCATTGGTTCAAACGTTGCCCAAATATTTTGTTGTGTATGACGATGGGTTTAATTACCTGACAAAAATGTGCCTGACCAATATGAGAGATGCGGCTTTTAAGATGATCAGGCTTGCCAAAGAGACAGGATGCATTGTGATTGTATCCAGCAGCGATTCGACAGACAGGTTTGAGAAGTATTTGGAATGCGGGGCTGATTTTGTGTTAATTGGAGAGGGCGAGCAAAGCTTATTGGAACTGGTAGAAGGTTTAGAATCCGGGAAAGAGGATTTGTCTGCCATAGCCGGAATTAGTTATAAAACGAAAGAGGCAATCGTTAAAACGAAGATGAGGAAGGTCATGACAGAGCTCGATTGCTTGCCGCAGCCTGCATGGGATCTTATGGATATGAGGCCATACAAAGAAATGTGGCTGAAACATGCAGGCTTTTTTTCGATCAATATAGGAACCACGAGAGGATGTCCTTTCAAATGTAACTGGTGTGCCAAACCAATTTATGGTAACCGGTATAATGCCCGTTCGCCTCAGAATGTCGTAAATGAAATCAAATACCTAAAGAAGAGGTTCGAAATTGATCATATCTGGTTTTGTGATGACATTTTTGGGTTGAAGCCAGGCTGGGTGGCAGAGTTTGCACAGCTAATGAAAGAAAATGGACTGAAGATTAAATTCAAGATACAGTCGAGGGCCGATCTGCTGGTACAGGAAGGTTATGTGAGCGCATTAGGTCTTGCTGGTTGTGAGAATGTGTGGATGGGTGCTGAAAGCGGATCGCAGAAAATATTGAATGCAATGGACAAGGGTATTACGATCCAACAGATTGAAAAAGCAACGATGCTTTTGAAAAAGCATGGAATCAGACCTTCGTTCTTTATACAGTTCGGGTATTTGGGTGAAACAATTACAGATATTAAGCAAACGATAAAAATGATCAATCGTCTTATGCCCTCAGAAATAGGAATTTCAGTGTCTTACCCGCTACCGGGTACCGGCTTCTATGAGAAGGTGAAAGAGGAGCTGAAAGAGAAGGCGAATTGGACGCATTCCGATGAATTGGCTCTCATGTTCCGGAA
>DATDNL010000601.1:0-11524 GCA_036518315.1 Flavisolibacter sp.
AGAACCTGGTCGTCCATCGCCTCCTTTACCGTGTCCCGTCCGTAAAAGAAAGAAATGCCACAACAAAGTGTATGAGTCGCGTTCAGCATGTCAATCTTCAGCTCCCAGCGTTGGGATATGTCTTCCTCAACACATGCACGACCATCTACCTGAACAAATGAAAGAACCTCGCGGAGGGATTCGTCACCTTCTATAGCCCAGAGCCCATAGTTTTCGGATATAATGAGCAATTCATCACCGTATTCAAGCGTACTCTCCAGGTACCCGAGTGAATTAGCGTCAGGTTGACATGGTACGATACGGTCGACCAAGGAATTACAAAAGCGGTTATGGTTCTCGAGCCATTCAATGAATTCTTCCTCCAGCCCGTTTAGATGCGCCAGTTCCAGCACAACCGACTCTAATTTCTTTCCGTTCTCAGTGATCATTTCGGTTGGAATAATGATCATCCCGCTGTGCGCACTTCCCCCGAATGCCTGAAAACGCTCATAAAGAAACGCCAGCAATTTACCGGGGTAGGATTTTGGCGGGAGATGCCGAATATCTTCTGCTACCAGTTCAATACCGACTTCGGTTGTATCTGAAATGATCACTTGAATATCCCTGCTATGAGCACAATCCAGTACCTCATTCCACTGCTCTACGACGTTTAATACGCGGCTGATAGAAGAGTTAATAAAGGTTTCCTCAATCGCTTCACCATTCTTTGTATCTCGTATACAATGCGTGTAAAGACCGTCTTGTTTGTTAAAGGCAGATGCATTAGCCGCGGGTTTCATACGCACAGCTACAATCCTTCCGTTAAATACACCCGCACGGTTGGCCTTATCAATGAAATAACCAGGTACAGCGCGAATTAAAACGCCAGTTCCAAATTGCAGAACTTTTTCCGGCAAATTGAATAGCAATTCTTCCGGTACAGTAACTGCGTCGGAATTGATGTTTTTGAGGGTATAACGCGAAAGTATCATAGACGTAATCCAAAAATTGTTATAACAGGTCTCTATCCGGATGCCACTTGTTCTTAAATACCCAGTTTGCAGTGATGTCACCCGCCTTTGGAGCGTTCACTGTCTTATCTAAATTGTCACTGAACCAGGAATAATCTCCACCATCACGATGACAATTGTAATAATATACTCTCCTTCCCCATTGAATTTTATTATCAGTCGGCACCAGGTAAATGTCTTTGTCTGCCATCTTCTTCGAAAACTTACACCCGATCAAATAAAACTGCGCATCCTTATGATAACGGCCCAGGTTAAAGCCGTCGAAGCCGTCGAAGGTGCAGTTCTTTAACACCGTCTTGTAATCTGGATTGGTCGACCCGTCGTGCCAAATACTGGCAGGCCCTGTGTTAGCGAAGAAATGGCAATTCTCGGCCCAGGCGTATCCACGGGGACAATAGAAATCAACACCGCCCTCCATGAAGCAATCTTTGAAATAAAACATCCCGTCATTAAGGTTCCAGGGGCTCACTGTGTCTCCTGCATATGCCCTGAAGCGGCAATTAATGGCTTTCAGGCGGGTTGATCTCATCGATCTTAAAGCCATCTGGTGACCACCGTTTGTGATCACCTTTTGATGGCTAACAGTATCGGACGCACAAACAACTGTACGAGGGACTTTGAAATCAAATCCGTAGTCGTTTGCGATGGTCAGGTTTTTCAAAGTAATATCGTTACCATCAAGGTTAAGCGTAGCCACGCCCCAATCATCCTTGTGGTCGCAACGCCATTCGTCGCGTGCAATATCCTGAGTAATGACTGTTTTATCGCGGTCTTCCCCTTCCAATACAATATTGTGTTTTTGAATGAAGAGCTTTTCGTGGTAAACACCCTTCTTAACCAGGATAATCCTCGTGCTTGCAGAAGAATCGGCGAGGCTATTGATGGCTTGTTGAATCGATTTAAAATCACCTTTACCGTCGATGTCAACAACAATCTTCTTCCGTTGTGAAAAAGAGAATGCACTGAATAGAAAATTCAGTGCAAAAACTAACAAAATATGTATTCTCCTATTTCGCATTGGTTTTAGCAGATTGGCCGATCGCCCACTTCACAATATCTTGCGCCGCCTTGAAGTTTTCAAATTCAGCAGGAAGTTTTCGTCCGTCCGTATACTCATCGTATATCCATGGGTCTCCCACAATGAAAACCGATCCCTTTCCATATTTGGCCAGGGCAACAATATTCTTCCCTTCTTTCGTTAACACCGGGGTGGCAGGAGGTCTCACCTGGAGCGTCGAGACTTCTTTCAAGTAAACCTTTTTTGCTGTTTTGAACACGGGATTGTTGGCAGGAACCATTACGGCACCTTGTTCAAATTTATCACCCTGAACAAGATTGTAATTGTCCTCATTGTACTTTACTCCAAACTTAGAAGCAAGTAGATTGGTATGTTCCAAATCAGCATTGCCCTTATCGTTGGCCATTAAGATCAGGACGCCACCACCTTTTACCCAGTTAGCAATGACACTTGCATAATTCTCAGTCATGTAATTTGGAGAGGTCGTCTCTTTATCGGTATCGGGATCAACGATGATATAAATGTTAGCATTCTTTAGATCCCTGGCTGCAGGTGCTGTCTGCAATGATTCAGTACGAACCCCGTAGCTATGAAAGATGTCACCAAGTGTCGCAAAGCCGCTATTCATTCTGTCATCCCATAAATAATGGTAACGAATATTGGTTCCGGTAGCATCCTTTCTCCATTCGTTGTTGAAAAAGTTATCCAATAGAACGGTCTTTCCTTTACCATAGCTTAATGTCGGAACCATTTCCATTTCGTTCGCCGCCTGTATGAAAGCGCCCACTCCTTTCGGATCATTTACCACAACTTTTTCGCTCATGTAATAATCGAAACTTCCATCCCTGTAGGGATTGCCACCAAGGCCAGAGACGCTTACTGTCCCGTGAAGATTCGTCAAACCTTTCTCTGTTTTAATGAATGTTTTCAGAATGCCATCATACCCCTTTTTAGCAATAGCTAAATACGATTGAGGCAAATATCCTAGTCGAACGCCTTTAGCCAACGTATATACAAACATGCTTGACGCGGAAGCCTCCAAATAATTCTTTTCCTTGCCGGGCATGTCCAGGACATCCCACCACAAGCCTGTTTTGGCATCCTGAACCTTGCTTACAGCTTTCGCATAGCTATTTAGTATTTGGACGAGTTCCTTTCGTTCCGGATGATTGACAGGAAACAATTCCAGGACATCGACAAGTCCCATTCCGTACCAGCCCATTGCCCTTGCCCAGAAATTTGGTGAACGCCCCGTACTCTTATCGGCCCATTTCTGCTGACGGCTCTCGTCATAACCATGATAGAGCAAGCCGGTTTTTTTGTCAATGGCATTCTTATCCATCAATATAAACTGGCGGGCTATGTCATTGAACGCAGTGTCCTCATGAAACGTTTTGGCATAATCGGCATAATATGGTTCAGCCATATACAAGCCGTCCAACCACATTTGAGAAGGGTAAACTTTCTTATGCCAGAACCCACCTTCTTTCGTACGCGGCTGCTCCTGCAATTGTTTACGAAGTGTCTGAACAGCCTTCAGGTATTTTTCCTTGCCGGTAACGTTGTACAACAACATTAAGTTCTTCCCGGGGGCAACATTATCCAATGTGTATTCATCAGGGCGATAGGTCCTGATGTTTCCATTATCATCCACAAAAAAGTCCATGCTCTTTTGGATGTAATCAAAATACTTCTTCTCCCCGGTTTCCCGCCAAAGCCCTTCAATTCCTCTAAGGATAACTGATTGGTCGTACGTCCAGCGTGCAGGCCTGCCATTCGACATAGAATCCTTCCAGACGGTCATTACGGTGTTAGCGATTTCGGCAGCGTAAGATTTTGTCTGCGCCCTGGACACAACAAAAACAAATATCAGCGTAACAATAAATCCTAGTTTTCTCATTTCAATTGTTTCTCTATTAATAAGCCTCGGGGCGGTGCTAAATCAATTTAATTTAACGGCCGACTCTTTTGCGCCGTAACTCACTTCAAAATTCTTTTTTGACTTGCTTGTATCAGTCGACGATACAATGATGCCATTACTTTTCTCTCCGCTCACATTAAGCAACAAATCTGCGTTAGCGTAACCGATTTTGCTAAGCACTATATTTTGGCTGTTATGAATGTTCATCACCGGGTTAATGTCCCTGGTGATCAAGTTCACATTCTTTAGCACTATGTTAGATCCCTCCGTCATATCTAAACCCTTGTTCGCCTGGATCGTCATGTTTTCCATAACGATGTTCTTGACATTCATCTCAGGAAGACCTCTTACAAAAATGGCTTTGTCGGCTCCGTTGCAGACAATGTTGTTAATTACAAAGTTCCTGAACTGCGGTGTTCCTTCGGTAACGGGTAATGTTTCAACCTTGGGCGGCTCCCTCTTCTCGCCTGCCAACACTACCGGGTCCTTTGCTTCATAATACATATCGAACAAAATGGCCTCACCAACAATATCCTTCATGAAAATGTTATTGACAAAAATGTTCTCAACAATGCCACCCCTTCCTCTTGTTGTTTTAAAACGAAGTCCAATATCAGTTCCAATAAACGTACAGTTTTCGACAAACAGGTTGCGTGCACCGCCGCTCATTTCACTGCCTATCACAAAACCTCCGTGAGCATGATAAACTGTATTGTTTCTCGCCACCAAGTTCTCTGTAGGCAATCCTCTTTTTCTTCCCGCTTCATCTCTTCCTGATTTGATACAAATGCCGTCATCTCCGACATCGAAGGTGCTTCCTTCGATCAGGACATTTCTACAGCTCTCAACATCAATACCGTCGCCGTTTTGCGCATACCAGGGATTCTTTGCATAAACATTTCTCACCGTCAGGTCTTCGCACATCAAAGGATGCAGGCACCAGGCTGGAGAGTTTTGAAAAGTAACTCCTTCCAACAATACCCGTTTACAACTTGTGAATACCAGTAAGTTCGGACGAAGAAAATCCTTCACGCTTTCATAAAACTCCGGAGTCTTGCCAGGAGTAATCTCACCGGGATTTTTTAACGTTGACCCTTTCACCGATTTCTCTGAAGGATACCAGGTCTTCTTGTCTGCACTCAGAACACCGCCCGAAGCGACCAATTTTTGCCATTGCGTTTCGGTAAGCTTATCCTTCTTCACCATACGCCATGCATCACCATTCCCATCGATAATTCCAAAACCTGTAATCGCAATGTTTTGTGCATTCGCGGCAGACAGCGGTGATTGATTCCTCATTTGTGCCAGTCCTTCCCAATTACCACTAACCAATTTGTATTGACTGAAATCTTTTGTGAACTGAAGCAACGCTGCTTTTTTGAGGTGTAAGTTCACGTTGCTCTTTAGTTCGATAGGGCCTGTCAACCAGAAGCCTGCGGGAACTACGACAATACCACCGCCTTTCTTACTGCAGTCGTCAATGGCATTCTGAATGCTGCTTGTATTTAATGTAATGCCGTCGGCTTTCGCGCCATACTTCGTAATATAAAATGAATCTTTTTTGAATTCCGGTTCCTTTACTGACGGCAACTTACTGTTTTGACCTAATGTACAGATTGCTATACTTAGAAAACTAAAAAGGAAGACCACTCTACTCATAAACACGATGAATTAAAAAAGGGCTACACAGGTCGAAACTGTATAGCCGGTGAACGATTGCTTGTTACTATAGCATTTTAAGAAAGAAATTGTTATCTATTCTATAACAAGTCTAAACAGATATTCAGTTATGACAAGGGGATTTCAGGTCTTTTTTTACGCAATCGTTACCGAAAACGTTCCCGATTTTGCGTGCGTCCATTGAACTGCCTGTTTAGAAATAACAATGAAGATTTTGTGATTGGCTATTCCCATTTCTAAGCAGCAGTTTTCCGCCGTGAAATATTAAGTATAGGGGACAGCATTTGTGTTAACCAGGAGTAAGATTTGGCCCTGCCAACTAGTGTTACTCATCGTGTCACTTAGAAAGTCGGTGTTCCAGAATTGGCGCGGGCAATAATTTGTTCAACTTTAATGACCCGGTGCATTTTACGGACTTAACAGAAGAAGGTCAAAGGAGATCAATTGAGTCGTTTGAATGTACAAGGACTGAACTGGCTAGAGACAAAAAAACTGCACTCGCAGAATGCAGTTAAGCTACCAAAAGTCTTCGAAGTTTAGAGACCTAAATAACCACCACCGTTATCGTCAAACGAATACCGGCGCACGAGCTTGTTGTTATCATCAAGCTTTTTAAGACCATCCTTTACTTCAGGGTTCGTAACGACCTTAGCGCGAAGGTTGTCTTTCTCGGTACTGTTGGGGTTGTAGGTTAACACAACTTGTACAGGTTCTTTTCTAATATTTGTCATGTGTCTGTCTTTTTGAAATTAAAGGGAACAAGACCTGTCTTCGTTTACTTAGTTGGTTCTTTGCTTTAAAGTTGATCGTGACGTAAAACTACTATGTCACTATACCGAAAAAAAGTCAAATTAAGAGACTAAATACAACCTCCAAGCGAGGGTCGGATAGGCGGAAACCCTTACCAGGACTGGATTTTAATCAATGTATTTATGACAGCCACACGAAAAGCGAAATGTAAAAATTTTATTAAGGGTAGAAGATAAGCTTTGAAGTTTTTTGAGAAGCCATTCCCGGCCTTATGGAAGTTCGTAAGTCTCCTGTTTTCTGTTTACGTTTTATTAACAAAAAGGGGCTCAAGCAAGCAAGCAAGCAGGCTATGCAATTGGGGTCGCTTAAATTTCAAGGCTGCAGGAGGCAGACTTATAGAAGAACTCGCTAATGACACAATGAAAAACCGGGGCTTGACGTTAAGGCTAAAGAACTTTCCCTCCGACCGAGGAACAGCACATTCCGAAAAAGACACATTATTCATTTTAAAGTAATTACCCATGTACTCTTTTCTTCGGAATGGAATTGGACTCGTCTTGCTGTTCTCGTTTGTAAACACCAGGACATTAGCGCAAATTGATGTTAGCAAACTGGAAGTCGGCGTGACCGGGGGCATCTTCGTTTACCAGGGAGATCTCACTCCTTCGCCTATTGGCTCCTACAGGACCCTAAAACCAACGTTCAACCTATTCGTGAACCGAACTCTAACGGGCACGTTCTCTTTGCGTACGAGCTTATTTTACGGTGGTTTAATGGGAAATGACGCTGCCTACTCCAGTCCTGAATGGCGGCAACAACGGAATCTTGCTTTCAACACAAGGAATATTGAGTTATCGGAACTTTTGGTGTGGAGGGCATGGCGAGCAGAACGTGGCCTGGTACCTTACGTTTTCGGAGGCATTGGTGCTAGCTTTCTAAATATTAAAAGGGACTGGAGCCGGTTTAATCCTGAATTCTTTACTTCTGAGAACCTGGCCGCGAGAGTAGCCGAGGATATTTCCCATTCCACACCAACGGTTCTACCAGTCATACCCGTTGGAATCGGGTTGCAGTATTCCATCAGCAAGAAGCTATGTATCCTGGCAGAAACGGTTTATCGGTTTACAAGAACTGATTACCTGGATGGCTTCAGTAAGGCAGGTAATCCGCGCCTCAATGATCACTATCAAAGCCATACTATTGGCTTACTTTATAAATTTGGAAGGAAAGACAATTTGAACTGCCCTACGACATTTTGACTACTTTCTTAACCCGGCTACTTTCATGAGCAGCTGTGATGATCTTTATAACATTTAAGCCTTCTTCAGCGGTGACAGGCGGTGCCTGGCCCAACCGAAGCGCCTTGTAAATACCGTCATAATAATCCATGTAATTCCCCTGAAATGAAGGAAGATATTCTCGAATTATTTTCCCGTCCTTTTCGGTATGTAAAAGCCCTTGCTCATTCTCTGGCTCCTTACCCCAGTCGGGCGTGTTGGGAATATTGCCAGCCTGAAGAGCTATTTCCTGTACGTCAGTTTTAGCTTTGATGAAGGAACCTTTCGTTCCGTGTATGATGTATGCAGGCAATGGCTCACGAACGAGGAGACTGGAATGAATTCGCACACGGAAGTGATCATAGAACATCAGGAGTTCGAAATAGTCGTCCACTTTGGAACCGGGTCGCAGGATATCAATATCAGCAAACACAGAAGCAGGCATTCCAAATAAGGTTAGAGCCTGGTCAATTAAATGGGAACCGAGGTCATACACAATACCCACACCAGGTGTAGGGGTTTCTTTATGGACTTTGTAACTCAGTTGTTCAGTGAAACGGTCGTAGTGGAACTCTGCTTCTATAAGGGTACCAAGCAGATGCTCATCTACTACCTTTTTTATTGCCTTGTAATCGCTGTCGTATCGACGGTTTTGGTAAACACTTAAGAGTTTACTCTTTTCTTTTGCCAGCTTGATCAGTTCTTTCCCCTCTTCGACTGTGGAAGTAAATGGCTTCTCAACAATCACATTCTTACCTGCATTTAAACATGCTTTTGCATATTCGTAGTGAGTTACACTAGGGGTATTCACTACTACTAGCTCAATCGATTTATCATCCAACAACGCATCTAAACTGCGAAATGTTTTTACTGAAGGATATCTTTCCTGTGCGAGATTCTTGGTCCGTTCCCAAACACCATAGAAATTGAAGCCATTGTGAACATTCAAAAACGGTGCATGGAAGACCTGGCCGGACATGCCAAAAGAAAGTAACGCTGTATTGATTGATTGCATGTAGTAAAATTAGCCACATAAGTTATATGAGCAGGTCAGTTTACGTCTATTCGTCGAAACTGTTGAAACGATCGACACATTACAACTTTCTACTGTAGGTAAACTGGATTGTTCCTTTTAATTTTCCAGCCTGTAAACTCCTACCAGCTACCTATGAAAGTGAAAACGATTATCTGTGTTTTCCTGTTGTTGTCCCACCTCGCCTATTCACAGAATAAGAGTTACTACATAGGATCACACGGTAATGATGCAAATAACGGTCTTAGCACAGCAACAGCGTGGCAGACACTTACGAATATTAATTCGCTCAGTCTTAAACCGGGCGACAAGATCTTACTTGAAGGTGGATACACTTTCACGGGCGCTATTCAACTTGATCAGAATGATAATGGTACCGATTCGAACCCGATTTTGATAAGTTCGTATGGTAATGGAAGAGCGACGATTTATTCACCTGACACTACAGCGATACATGCACTCAATTCAGGAGGCATTCAGCTCACAAATCTTATTCTTAAAGGAAATAGTAGTAAACATAACGGGATCTATTTCGAAATAACCCAAACAGGTACTGACTTAAACTACATCTACGTTGACAATATAGAAGTGTACAATTTCAACTGTCGTGGGATGGTGATTGGTGCACATTCAACCGACAAAGGATTTAACAACATCTCGATACTTAACAGTAGTTTCCATAATAATGGTCTAGCCGGTTTCCAGACATTTGGTAATACCGGGATGTTTTCGCACAGTAATCTACACGTTGCTTACTGCAAGTTCTTTGATAATGGCGGGACGCTTGATCCAACAACGATGAGTGGAAATGGGTTAGTTGTGTCAGGCGTAGATGGAGGCAGTGTTGAATATTGCGAGGCTTACAACAATGGTAGTTCCAATCGGGGACCGGGTGGCGGTCCAGTTGGCATGTGGGTTTATGATACCAAGAATGTGGTCATTCAGCACTGCGAAAGTCATCACAACAAGGCCGGCTTGTTAAAGGATGGTGGTGGTTTCGATATAGATGGAGGTTCGCAGAATTGCATTGTACAATATTGCTATAGCCACGATAATGAAGGACCGGGACTGTTGATGGTTGAATATGGATCTTCGATCCCTTTTAGTAACAATGTCATTCGCTATAACATCAGCCAGAATGATGGCAGGAAGAATAGTTCTGGCGGCCTTGGTTTTTATGCAGTCGACGCAGCCCACGAGGTTAGCAATTCAAAGGTCTACAATAACACGATCTACCTGGATGCAAACAACCTCGTTGACGGCACAGCGACTGCAGTTACTATTCAATCACCTAATTTCACGAATGTCCAAATCAGCAATAACATCTTCTACACGACGGCAGGAGTCGACATCATGAATTCCTCCGATGCTCTTAGCACCAATGAATTGTACTTCTTAAACAACAATTATTATTCTGCCAGTTCAGATTATCATTTTAAATGGAATGGAAGCGACTATACGTCGTTATCCAATTGGAAAACGGGAGCTGCCGGGCAAGAAGTCAATGGAAGTGTATCCATGGGGATTGTTGCGAACCCGTTGTTGATTAATCCGGGAAGTGGTGGTACTGTGAACCCTGTTGAAGGAGGTTCCTTTAATTCCCTTTTTGGTTATACTTTCTATAATTCTTCTCCACTCATTGACCAGGGAATTGATGTTTCAAATATGGGGACAACTGACTTCTTTGGGAATTCTATACCCTTCGCCTCTAAATATGATATTGGGGCGAGTGAATTGATCGTATCGCAAACATTACCGATTACTATTGACTTAACCGCGGTCACTACATCCCATCATGTGGTGTTGAAGTGGAAAGCCTTCAACCAGGAGTCTATTCAGAAATATGAGCTCTTGAGATCTGACGACGGCACCCATTTCAATACTTTGACCGCAGTATATCCTGTCGCCGACGGTAATTACAGTTATACTGATGCGGGGAAAACAGGTAATGCATTTTACCGCGTTAGGTACGTATACAGTGATGGCAGGTCGGGACTGTCGCAGACATTGAAGGTGGGCACGACAACGACGAAACTCACGTCTGCGTTCTATAGAACGGGACAGGGATTGCAAGTCACATTAAATAGCGACCGAGCCACAGCAGTTTCCATCGAGATTTACAATGTTTCAGGAGCAATGATCTCCAATTCAATTCAACCTATACACAAGGGAGACAACAGTTTCACTGTGACTGAGAAAACTGTATGGAGTCCCGGCAACTATTTCTTAAGGGCTACTATCCCGGGTATGACAACAACCACTGTGAAATTTATTAAGCAATAATTGTTTCGCAATCATCTGAACCGGGATTTGGGGGGATTTTCAGGATTTTTAAGATGTAGTGGTGAATGGTTAATGGTCAACCAGATGTTGTGATTAGGGCAGGGGTATTGAGGGCTTATTTAATGTCATTATCTACATTAAGGCTGGCAGAGGGTTAGGTAATGTTGTCCTTAGGTTATCCATATAGTAAAGTCCCTATAAAGTCCCTATAAGGTCCCTATAAGGTCCCTATAAGGTCCCGGTAACGGTGGGCGAATTTGACCTCTTGGAGACGGGAAGTCTCGTGTAGAATGAAGTTGGTAGATAGGTATGGATTATCCTTTCGGTCATGCACAATAGTAAAAAACATTCCTGTAAAAGTCAAGAGAAAGTGGTGTTAAGACGTGGCAGTTTTTTTAAGGGAATGTGTTCATCTTTTTGTAGCTGGTTTCTCTACTCGAAACCAATCGAAATCGGCCCAACCGCTATCGTTGATCTGTGTTTGCCTGGTACAAAAAATCCCAACTTTAGCGCCGATCCATCTTCCAACTACTGCAGTAAACTCCTCTCCTG
>DATDNL010000602.1:0-4753 GCA_036518315.1 Flavisolibacter sp.
AAGTTCAACGTTTCTATTGTCGATTTTTCCATCATGTACGCCGCACAGGAACTTGCCTGCGACGACGCAGAAACGATGCGTGCAACCGCCTACAAAAATGGCACCCTCGTTGGAACCAATACCAGGATAGCAGCCAACCCCGGTACCTGGCCGGTCGATGTCCTCACGTTCACCTCCGCCCAGGGCTTCGATAGTGTAGTAGTCCATTACGACAAAAAGCCTCCCACCTGTACGGACTACGGCACGATCTTCATGGCCGACAATATGAAAGTAACTCCAGCTTCAACCCTCCCTGTCGTTTTAAACTACTTCAAATGTGAAGCGACCGGCAGTTCTGCTACCTTAAAATGGCAAGCCGGCGAAGAAACCAATCTTGATAGCTATATCCCCGAATATTCAAGCGATGGAATCACATTTTCAACTTTAGCTTATATCGCGTCTGAAGGTGCCAACCATATCTACCAGTTTGTTCATTACAATGCCAAAGGCACCGCCTGGTATCGTTTGAAGATGGTCGACAAGGATGGCAGCTATAAATATTCTGATACAAGGAAACTATTTGTAAAGCCCAATACGGATCTTAGGGTTATTCCAAATCCTGCGACTGACTTGGTGTTCATCTACACAAATAGTGCAACAAACACAAAGACAATCAAAATTATCTCACCGGGAGGAGCTGTAATAAAAACGATCAAAAGTTATATAGATGGGCAACCAATAAGCGTTGCCGGACTGCCAAAAGGCAGTTATTTGATAAAGGCTAACACAAAAGACAGGGTTTGGTCAAAGCTGTTTATTAAAATGTAGTGGGTAGAATCAGAAAATATTACGGGAATCAGAACTGTATATATTGTTTCAATGTTCACTTCCACCAGGGCATACTACACTGTTTCCCAAATATCACTCAACCCCTACATCCCATTTCAGACTAATTCCAATTATCAATCTTCACATCCTTCGGCGACGGTCGTCCCTTTCGTGTCTCCACATACTCACGAAGACTTAAAAGAAACACCGCCCACTTCATGCTACAATGCGCCATGAAGTCATTAGCCTCCTTCCATTTCCTGTGCCCGAATAGGACAATGGATTGTCCATCTTGTTCCGAGATATCAAAGGTCAGTTCGGTACCTATCCATTCAGGAGGTCCGTCTACACAACGCCAACCAACAAGTACATCGGCATCCAGCTTTTCGACTTGCATAACCATCTTACCCTTTACCTCCCCGGTACCCGTGCGAAAAGTGAATTCTATCTTCCCTCCAACTTCTTCCTCACCTTCAGTTTCTTCCGTCCACCAACCCGCCAGGCCTTGTATTGTGGACAAAGCATGGAATACTTCCTTACGAGACTTTCTAATGCCAATTCGATGAATAATGTCGGCCATATTATAGTGTTTTGTTGTAGATAAAATTTCGTCCTTCATTTGAAAGGAAAGATACTATTGCATTGCAACCTTTTCGGAAGAAATAAACTTCCTGAGGCTTTCACTGACATAAGAACTCCAGGCTTTGGAACAATCGTTATAGCACTCGAGCGCTATTGTTAGACCGAGGTGGGCAAAGCGCACTTCTGTCTTCTTTCCCATTCCGGCGATCTCAAAAATGATCTTCGTCCGGTTCCACTCGTCCTTCTTCTCAATGAAACTAAGTTCGCTTTCGGTAACCAGCCAGGCTATCTTCTTCGATGGAACTAATTCAATGACACTTTGCTTACTGTAATGAATGTCCCTGAAACGGTAGGTAAATTCCTCGCCTACCCTCGAAGCCTTGCCTTCTACGCCCGGCTCTCCTGTCCACCAGGCAGCAACATTGTTTATGGCATCGAAAACCTCTTCAGGAGTTTGATCCACTAGTATGGAAGTGGTAAAGCTTTTTTCTTGCATGGGTGTTGGTTTTATTGTTATCAATAAGCAAACCTAGTCCGTCTATGGCGTGTAGTGAGGGTGGTAAATGGACATTCTGACGGGTTGATTTGGACAATAACATTTCCCACCTTTGTAAAAACCCTGGCATGAAACATTTTACTATACTGGTCCCCGACGGTGAAGGCAACAACCTGAGCAGTATTGTCGGCGCATACAAGATCTTTTCAAGAGCTAATCAATATTGGAAAGAAAGAACGGGGCAAGCAAAGTTGAGAATTCAACTGGCGGGTGTTACCAAAAAAGTACAGTATTACGATGGCTTGTTTACCGTTAAGCCACACACCAATATTTCCTCCATAGGTACAACAGACCTTATCATCATCCCTTCATTAAACCATGACTATGAAAAGGCAGTCAGGAAAAACACCAGGATGATTGAGTGGATAGAAAAGCAATATCGGCAAGGTGCGGAAGTGGCCAGTATATGCACCGGAGCATTTCTGCTGGCATCAACGGGCTTGCTCGATGGTAAGACCTGCTCAACTAATTGGGCAGTCGCCAATCAATTCAGGGCCCGGTTTCCCGAGGTCGATTTGCAGGTCGATCGACTGATCACTGATGAAGATGGAATTTACACTAACGGTGGCGCCTATTCTTTTCTCAATCTGATCATCTACCTAGTTGAAAAATACTTTGACCGAAAGGCAGCCATATATTGTTCCAAAGTATTCCAGATCGAGATGGACCGTCATAGCCAGTCCCCATTCATGATCTTCAACGGACAAAAGCTTCACAACGACGAAGTAGTGCAAAAAGCACAGGCCTACATCGAAAGCAAGGTGGATGAAAAGATCTCCGTTGAACATCTCTCTTCCAGGTTTGCTGTGGGAAGAAGAAACTTTGACAGGAGATTTATAAAGGCTACGGGTAACACGCCTGCCGAATACGCGCAAAGAGTGAAAGTAGAAGCCGCAAAGAAGACATTTGAGACGAGTCGAAAGACGATCAATGAAGTCATGTTCGAAGTGGGCTACTCCGACCTCAAAGCCTTTCGCGAAGCATTCAGAAAGATCACAGGGATGACGCCTTTGGAATACAGAAACCGGTACAATAAGGAAGCTGTCATTTAGAGCAATGGTAGGAAAATAAGTGTACCGGGCATCGTTCCCTAATCTGGTTTAGCCTCTGCCTTTAAATGGTGTGGCTTTTGCTGTGATGGGTATCAGCATTATCGGGGTATTAAAGATTGTGTTGAATAAGCAAAAGATTCAATGTGCAGTTTTAGATATTGTGTTCAATTTTCCAATGAGTAGTCTTACCATTATAGAAGACAGTTTCGTGATTGTAATGAGTGGCTTTATGATATTTCAAATGATTTAACTATAAGCAGTTATGAAGAAGGTCTTTTTGTTCGTAAGCATGGCAATA
This sequence comes from Flavisolibacter sp., assembly GCA_036518315.1. Taxonomy (GTDB): domain Bacteria; phylum Bacteroidota; class Bacteroidia; order Chitinophagales; family Chitinophagaceae; genus Flavisolibacter. The sequence continues at coordinate 3,296 of DATDNL010000602.1, forward strand.
ATGTATCATTATTCTTTTGCCCAGCACGAGCATCACATGACAAATGATACCATCCCAAGGGAGAAGCAGGACACTACGATGAAAGCGCCCATGGAAGATATGGATCACATGAAAATGGACATGCCGATGAAGCATCATATGAGTATGAGTCATGTGTATTCGCTGAACCTTCCAATGAACCGTAATGGCTCAGGCACAGGGTGGTTGCCTGACGCTTCACCGATGTATGGCTATATGTTTCATACACCGAAGTGGATGTACATGTTGCACGGCAATTTGTTTCCCAGGTATGATGACCAGGATTTTACCAACAAGGGAAGCAGGGGTGATACTAAGTTCGATGCGCCTGACTGGGTTATGTTAATGGCCCAGCACCAGGTTGGTAAGAACGGCCTCTTTCACTACAGCATCATGAGCTCATTGGACGCAGTGACAGGAGGAAGCGGCTACCCTCTTTTATTCCAAAGTGGCGAGTCGTACAAAGGAAAACCTATTGTAGACAGGCAACACCCACACGACCTGTTTTCAGAACTATCAGTCAGCTATGCGCAGGCGTTATCTAAGAAGTCGGACGTGTTTGTTTACGTCGGCTATCCTGGCGAACCGGCAATTGGACCCGTTGCTTTCATGCACCGTCCCTCTGCGTTAGCCAACCCCGATGCGCCCATTACGCACCATTGGGTGGATGCAACACATGTCACGTTCGGAGTAGCGACCATCGGCTTCCGTTATGGCAACTGGAAATTGGAAGGCTCTTCATTTACCGGAAGAGAGCCGGATGAAAACCGCTACAACTTTGACAAGCCGCGGTTCGATAGTTGGAGCGGAAGATTGTCATTCAATCCCACGAAGAGTTGGGCTTTGCAAGTGTCGCATGGCTTCATAAAGAGTCCCGAACTGCTACACCCCGATGAAGACGTGAACCGCACCACTGCTTCAGCGATCTTCTCCAGGAAACTTACCGGCAGTAGTATAAACGCCACCGCGCTCTGGGGTGTTAATAAGACTGCAGGGCACGATGGTGAGAATGGTGCTCTGCTGGAAGGCGAATGGCGAAAGACTAAACTTGCGTTATATACCCGCTATGAGTGGGTGCAGAAATCAGTGGAAGAACTGGCCCTTGATGAAACGATTTACGGTCATGATGCCGTCTTTCCCGTAAATGCATTGACAGCAGGTTTCAATTATGATCTACTGAACACAGGACAAACGAGGCTCGCAGGAGGCGGCCAGTTTACCTTTTATTCAGCAGACCAGCGTTTAGATCAGCTATACGGTAAAAACCCAATGGCTTTTGAAGTGTTTTTAAGATTATACCCGGGAAGAATGAGATAAGTACTGTGTCCATTAGAATGCAAGAAAGTGATTGCCATTACACAACTATATCATAAATGGAATCCAGGAAATCTTTGCGCTTCCGTTGAGAGACCTCCAGGCGTTTACCATCTTCCATGATCA
>DATDNL010000603.1:0-3403 GCA_036518315.1 Flavisolibacter sp.
TGAATACGAACCCAAACGCGCTCCGCTGACAGGCTGGGGCATGCCTTTCAGATATTTCTTTGATTCTTCAGTTACGGTCGACAACAGGGCAAAGGGTGGAAGAAGTACACGTACATTTTTAAGTGAAGGTCGCTGGCAACCAATTGCTGACGGTTTGCAGGAGGGAGATTATGTCTTGATGCAATTCGGCCACAACGATGAAGCCAAAGAAGAAAAATATAAAGACCGGTATACACCGGTGCCCGACTACAAGACCAACCTCGTAAAGTTTATAACTGAAACAAGGGCTAAAAAAGCAATTCCCGTCATAATCACTCCTGTCAGCAGGATGCGTTTCAATAAAGAGGGTAAACAGGAGGAGACCCACACTGAATATACTGGCGCGTGTTACGAAGTAGCCAAGCAATACAAAGTGCCTCTCGTAGACCTGGACAGGAAAAGTCGCGATTTATACAATCAATTGGGTCCTGAAGAAACGAGGCTACTTTTCTTGCAGTTGCAACCGGGTGAAAATCCCGCTTATCCAGAAGGGCAAAAAGACAATACCCATTTCAATGCATACGGTGCCCGTCGAATAGCTGAACTGGTGCTGCAGGGTATTAGGGAGAATAAACTCGAATTAGCAGAAAGAATCGTCAAGCCTAAATAGCACGCACTATGGTTAGAAATTATTCTTTCTTGTTTTTGGTTGTTGTCGGTTTTGGTTTATCATTACATGCACAATCAAAAGCAGGCATTACGGGAGTTACGGACACCTCTTTCACAGTAAATCATGAATATAACAAGCTAATTAAAAACTATCCCTCGATTAAGATCGTTAACGAATTTCACCTGCCATCGGTAGCTGAAAAAAGGAACATAGCTTATTGTACTTTGAAAAAACGGAAGTTGCTCCTGGATGTTTTCTATCCTTGTGCCAGGTCGAAGCAAAACCGGGCCGCCATAATGATCATCTTCGGCGGAGGATGGCGATCGGGTAACAGATCACAACATTATCCTCTCGCGCAACGCCTGGCCGACCTGGGTTATGTATGTTTTACTCCCGAGTACCGGCTCTCTACTGAAGCTTTATTTCCTGCTGCAGTTTATGACCTAAAGTCAGCATTACGTTGGATTCACGCCAACGCCAAAAAATATAACATAGATTCCAACAAGATCGCTGTTATGGGCTTCTCTGCGGGTGGCGAATTGGCAGCGTTTCTTGGTACGACAGTTGGTAACTCGAAGTTTGAAGGAACCGAATGTAATCTCAAATCATCGTCTTCTGTAAACGCGATAGTTGACCTTGATGGTACCCTTTCGTTTGTTCATCCCGAGTCCGGCGAAGGTGACGACAGCAAGCGCACTTCGGCGGCTACCTATTGGTTTGGTTATTCCAAAAAAGAGAACCCCGATTTATGGAAGGAAGCCTCGCCGCTAACCTATGCAGGTAAGAATACGCCACCAACGATATTCATTAACAGCAGCGTAGAACGGATGCACGCAGGAAGAACCGATTATCTCAAGATCTTGGATGAAAACAAGATCTATTCAGTGGTCAAATCCTTTGCCGATGCACCACATTCTTTTCCCTTATTCGATCCATGGTTCGAGCCCACTGTAAAGTACACCGATGATTTCTTAAAAAAGGTTTTCAAGCTCAAGCCTTAAAATGACATCAGTTAAATTCAATGCGACTTGGCTACTAACTTAACAAAATTGATTCCATGAAAAAATATTTGGTCCTGTCTTTTGCATTTTACATTTTACATTTTTCATTATCCGCCCAAACCTCCAATCCCGATCAGTACAAATATGTTTTCACCGTTGCCAAGGATGGAAGCGGAGATTATAAATACATCCAGGATGCTATCGACGCCATGCGGGTTTATCCATTAAAGAGAATTACGCTCTACATCAAGAACGGTGTCTATAACGAAAAAATTACCCTTCCTACCGATAACACCGATGTTACCTTCATTGGAGAAAGTGTTGAGAAAACGATTATCACCTTCAACGATTATTCGGGTAGGGGAAAGTTGAACACCTTTACTTCATATACAGCAAAGATCTCCGGTAATCGTTTCATCGCGGAGAACATCACTTTTATGAATTCTGCAGGCCCTGTCGGGCAGGCACTGGCTCTTTATGTGGATGCTGACAAAGCGGTATTTAAGAACTGCAGGTTTCTCGGTAACCAGGATACCATCTTCGCGACCGGCGAAAATGCAAGGCAATACTTTGTCGATTGTTATATTGAAGGAACAACCGATTTCATTTTTGGGCCAGCCACAGCAGTGTTTCAAAATTGTACCATCAGGGGCAAGTCTGATTCCTATATCACTGCAGCTAACACACCCAAGGGAAAGAAATTTGGCTTCGTCTTCCTCGATTGCAAGATACTCGCCGATTCTGCGGTAACGAAACTGGCTTTGGGAAGACCATGGCGTGCTTATTCCAGGGCAGCCTTTATTCGTTGCCAGTTGCCAAAGCAAATCGCGCCCGGCGGTTGGAACAACTGGGGCAATCCTGCCAATGAAAAAACCGCCTCCTATGCCGAGTATAAAAATAGCGGGGAAGGGTCGGACACAAGATTCCGCGTGCCGTGGTCCAGGCAATTGACTGATAAGGAAGCCAAAGAATACACTGTAGAAAACATCTCTCTCAATTGCAATTCATCTACAACGGATGAAGACAATTGGTTTAAGAATATTCCCTCTATTCCATTTGAGTGGCCAGCAAAAAAATAAAATGAAACGGGTTCTGTTAATCGCCGCGGTCGTGCTATTGTCCAATGAGATCATCGCACAGCAATTTATTCCTCTTTGGCCTGTAGGCAAGAAAGCAGTTTGGAATGGTAAGCCTGTAACGGATAGCATTCACAACGAACGATATTTTCGCGTGGGCACTCCTGGAATTTTTGCCTTCCCTGTTCATAAAGAGGGAAACAAAGGCACCACCGTTCTCATTTGTCCCGGCGGTGGTTACGATCACATTACTTACCTCTATAACGGTTTCAACTTTGCTTCCTGGTTCAATGCACACGGAATTAATGCCTTCGTACTGGTATATCGTTTGCCCAACCAGGCTGACTTAAAGCCGAGAGAAGAAGCCCCTTTAAGCGATGCACAAAGAGCCATGCGTATTCTCAGGGCCAATGCGTCAACCTGGAATCTCGATGTAAATAAGATCGGCGTCATGGGAATAAGTGCCGGCGGGCACGTGGCTACTTCCCTCGGCACGCACGGCGAAGATGTATCATCAATCAAAGATTCATTTGACCGCTTCACCTACCGTCCCGACTTCATGATTTTACTTTCACCTGTAGTAACAATGGGTAAGTATGCACACGGAGGGAGCAAGAAGAACTTCTTGGGTCCCGATACCAGCCGGGCATTTATTGAAAAGTATTCAAACGAATTAC
>DATDNL010000604.1:0-2270 GCA_036518315.1 Flavisolibacter sp.
AAGAATATAAGTGTCACTCAGTTTCAAAACATCGATTGGCGAAATGGCATTGGTGTTGGAAAGAGTATGCTGGTATTGGGTCATGTTATTAAAACTCAGCTTGATGGACGATTGGTCTGTAAGCAGGTACCGCAGGCCCAGCCTTACTTCAGGGCGCAGGTAGGTCTCGATTACGCCACCGGGGTAATAGCTCGTGTCTGTCATCGAAGATTCATCCCTTGGAACACCGGGTTTGTAGTGAAATACCTCATGCGGTCCTAAATAATTGAACATTGAGTATCGTACTCCGGCGTGCAAGGAGAGTTTTGAGGCGAGACTGTATTCGTCACCCAGGTAGATCGCAGACTCCAGGCCCTTTTCGTGACTTAACTGGTCACCTTTTACCAGCGATGTACCCCCAACAGCTTGCAAGGAACCCGGTTGAAGGTTGTAATGGGTGCTCGTGACCCCGAAGCTAAAAACATGCTTCAGATTGAACGCATAGGAAAAGTCAGCCCTTCCGTAAGTCTGCACACTTTGAAACGCGAGTTTGAATGAAGTCGTTGAATTGTCTTCTGCGGACATCTGGTAGTGGTATTGATCGACGCCTGCGGTGACAATCCCATAGAAGCGATTATTGAAATTATGTTTCCACCTCAAATTGAAGTTCCTGTTTCCATAATGGTAAACAGTGTCACTATTTAATCGGAAGCCGTCCTGGCTAACATAGGCGTTTACAAAAACGCTATTCTTGTTTCCCATGCTATGACTTAAATGAAAATTAGCGTCATAAAATGAGGCCTTGCTGTTGCGAAAAGCGGGGTCAGGAAAATTACGCAGAATCCAGTTGGAATAACTGCTACGGGCACTCGCGATAAACGTTGTGCGTTCAGATTTTATAGGCCCCTCGATAGAAATTTTACTGGTGAGCGGACCTATACCCGCAGAGCCACTAATCTTTTTTGTATTGCCCTGCCTTGTATTTACATCCAGCACAGAAGAAAGCCTTCCTCCATACTTTTCCGGGATGGCTGTTTTATAAAGGTCCACTGTCTTCACAATGTCAGGGTTGAACGCTGAAAAGAATCCAAACAAGTGGGACGGGTTGTAGATGGTCGCGTCGTTAAGCAGGATCAGGTTTTGATCAGCAGCTCCCCCTCTCACATTCAGCCCGGTATTGGCTTCTCCAACCGAAGTAACGCCTGGCAGGCTGAAGGTGGCTCTCAAAATGTCCGCTTCACCAAAAACCACCGGTATCTGGCGGATCGTCTGGATGGTCAACCTTTCGTTGCCCATACTGACACTCCTGACATTTGAAAGTTTGGATGCAGTGACGACTACTTCCTTTAAACTGGCTACGTAAATACTCAGATCGATATTAAGCTTGCCATCGTTATGAATAAGCAATTGCCGGCTTGTTGTTTTCATTCCAAAACTGCTTACGTGGAGAATATGCCTCCCGGGCGTCAGTGTCAAAGAAAAATAGCCGAAACCGTCACTCATAACACCGGTAGCCGAACTGTCCGCCGATACTGAAGCTCCGCTGATAGGCTCACCATTTCTTTCATCGCGTACATAACCGGCAAGAGTGACTTTGATTTTCGTGGTTGTGCCTGATCCGATTTCGAACAATTTGTTTTCTACAGGAGCTTTGAATCTTATGGTTGGCTGTGCCAGCTCCTCACGAGCATGTGTAGAATCGGACTGCGACAAGTAAATTCTGTTACGGTCAAAATACCCTTCCGGCAACGAGGTAAGGATTGGCTTAATCGTAATAAATACCTCAGGGTAATTGATCGCGAAGTGAAAGCTCGACCCTTCAAGAACCTTCGCCAGGATTATCTCGAGAGGTTGACGTTCAGCTTTTATGGTAACAGGGAAACTATCCAGTCCTCGATCGCTATAATAGAAATGGTAAGAGCTCGCCGCTTCAACTTGGTTAACGAATTTTGGAAAGGGTTGGCCAACAAGATTTAGGGTAAGCGTATCGTCTTGAGCAACAGCCTGTGACGAAAACAGTACGACGCTCGTCACAATGATGACAAAGTAGTGCAGGTAGGCAGGCTTTATTTTCTTTGATCGATCCAAAATTGCAGGCTTTGTGTAATGAATTCTTCCGGCTCCTTTTTAAAATTGAGATGCTTCTCTTTCCACAATGTCTTAAACCCGCTTTTCCCTTTATAAAATATTGCCGATAGATCCTGGGCATTTTTTACCAGGTAGTTCCTGTCCCCAAATTGAATGAAGTATTTGTTGAAAGCAACAATACTGTCTTTGTTTTCTGCGTACAG
>DATDNL010000605.1:0-9671 GCA_036518315.1 Flavisolibacter sp.
TGCTGTCAATGCGGGTGCAAGGTTTATCATTTCGCCGATTGTGAATAAGGATGTTATTGATGCTGCGAAGCAACGAGGTGTCGTGAGTATTCCTGGCGCATTTACGGCTACGGAGATTCACCAGGCTGTCGTTTATGGCGCCGATATCATCAAAATATTTCCTGCTTCTGTCGGCCCGCAATACATCAGGGATCTTCGCGGTCCCTTTCCACACATTCCGCTCATGCCGACGGGTGGGGTAGATTTAGACAACATCGCAGCGTTTTCAAGAGCCGGAGCTGCAGCTTTCGGCGTGGGCAGCGCACTGGTAAAGGCAAACAAAGATCTTGATAACGACTACATAACAAGTTTGACTGCAAAGGCAAAACAATTTGTGACAGCAATCAGCATAGAAGGAGAACCAGGCAAATGAAAATAAAAAGTTACGAACTGTTCCAGGTTCCGCCCCGCTGGCTTTTTCTAAAAATCGAAACCGATGACGGTATTAGCGGTTGGGGCGAACCAGTGATCGAAGGGAAAGCGGCAACGGTGAAAATGGCCGTTATTGAACTTATGGATACGTTGTTAGGAAAAGATCCGCAACACATCGAAGATCATTGGAACAACATGTACCGTGCGGGTTTTTACCGTGGTGGTCCTATTTTGATGAGTGCCATTGCGGGTATTGACCAAGCCTTATGGGACATTAAAGGAAAATATTTCAATGCGCCGATCCATCAACTGCTTGGCGGGAAAGCCAGACACAAAATGAAAGTTTACACCTGGATTGGAGGTGACCGCCCTTCAGAGGTTGGAGCTGCTGCGAGGCAGATGGTGGTTGAAAGCGGGTTCCGTGCAGTAAAGATGAATGCGACCGAAGAATTGCAGATTATTGATTCGTTTGATAAGGTAGATGCAGCGGTAGAGCGGATGGCCGCTGTTCGAGAGGCAGTAGGGGTGGAAGTTGGGATTGGGGTTGATTTTCATGGCAGGGTGCACAAGCCCATGGCAAAGCTACTGGCTAAAGAGCTAGAGCCATTCAAGCCGATGTTTATCGAGGAACCTGTGCTGCCGGAAAATAATGAGGCTTTAAGAGAGATAGCGAATCACGTTGCCATTCCGATTGCGACTGGAGAGCGCATGTTTTCACGTTGGCAGTTTAAGAATCTGCTTATTAACGGAGCCGTCGATATCGTTCAACCTGATCTATCTCATGCTGGGGGAATCACGGAGTGCAAAAAGATCTTTTCTATGGCTGAAGCTTTCGATGTGGCTGTAGCGCCGCACTGCCCGCTCGGTCCGATTGCCCTGGCAGCCTGCCTGCAGGTGGACGCGACCTGTTACAATGCCTTTATCCAGGAACAGAGCCTAGGTATTCACTACAACCAAGGCTCCGACCTGCTCGACTACATCGTTGACAAGAAGGTGTTCAGTTATCAAGATGGCTTTGTAAAAATTCCGGACGGCCCCGGGCTGGGCATCGAAATAAATGAAAGCTATTTACACGAAATGGCTAAGGAAGGACACAACTGGCGAAATCCCGTCTGGAGACATCCTGATGGGAGCATTGCCGAATGGTAACGTTTTAAAATAAAATTGATGAAGAAGGCATCGTTATTTCTGAGCTGTGATTGGGGTACATCGTCTTTTCGTTTACGGCTGGTAGAAGAACCCTATAAAGTGTTAGTGGAAGAAAAAAATGACAATGGCGTCACTGCGATCCATGATAAATGGAAGCAAACAGGTAAGCAGGAAGAGGAGCGGTTGGACTATTACCAAGCATTCCTGTTGAAGCAGATAATGCAGTTAGGTGAAAAGGCAGGCCGTTCGCTTAATGGTATCCCGATGATTTTATCCGGAATGGCTTCATCGGCTATTGGAATGCTCGAGCTTCCCTACAAACAGTCGCCCTTTGGGGCGGATGGAACGGATTTACCATTGCACACACTTATCCCGACGAAATCGTTTCCACATGAAATTTTGATGGTATCCGGAATCAGATCCGATGACGACGTGATGCGGGGGGAGGAAATACAGCTCGTTGGTTCGTATGATAGCAACACTACAGATTCAACACTGTACATTTTTCCCGGTACCCATTCCAAACATATTCGTGTGGAAAAGGGCAGAGCTGTGGAATTCCAGACATACATGACGGGTGAGCTTTTTCAACTTCTTTCAACAAAAAGTATTTTGTCTACAACGGTAGAAAGGCCCAATGGCGATTTTGGTGATGAACATTGGCAATGTTTTGTCGAGGGTATCGAAGATAGTGAAAGCTTCAATCCTCTTCGTGCGTTTTTCTTTGCGCGAACAAACCACTTGTTTCAAAAGATGTCGAAAACAGAGAACTTTTTCTACCTGAGTGGTTTGTTGATCGGTCTAGAACTCCATGAGCTGAATGCTGATACAGGCTTGCCGGTTATTCTTGTTACTGACGCGGCGCTCAAGCCTTTCTATGCTATTGCGCTACAGCAATTAAATCTTGATTACAACCTTCATATAGTAGATGTAGACAAAGCCATTGTGAAGGGGCATTATAAAGTCTTTGAATTAAGCCGAGCGCGAGCTGTCACGCAATCCTTCTCTAAACCGCTTGAACATGGATAAATCTTGCCCGGGTCGCCGCTTTTGGCTTTCTGTTTTGCTTTCAGTTACCTTTTCGAATTTTATTCTGGCCCAGGATGACACCAGCTACATCCTGACGCCTAAGGCTGGTCCACAACCACGGATCAATGGTGCGAAAATATTCGGTGTTCGTCCTTCTCACCCGATTGTTTTCACGGTACCTGCCAGCGGTGATCGACCAATGACATTTTCAGCGATGGGCCTACCGAAGACTGTCAAATTAGATCCTCAAACAGGCCGGCTGTCAGGCGAGGTCCGCGAGCCGGGCACCTATGTTGTTAAGTTTACCGCAAAAAATAAATTCGGGAAGGCTGAAAGAGATTTTAAGCTGATTGTAGGAGAGGAGATAGCTCTTACACCTCCTATGGGCTGGAACAGTTATAATATTTTCGGTACGAAAATCACCCAGGATATTGTTTTTCAGCAGGCGAATGCCATGGCGAACAGTGAATTGATTAATCATGGTTGGACGTTCATTAACATAGACGATGGCTGGCAGGGATTTCGCGGCGGTCCATTTCACGCTATTATGCCGGATAGTACCCGTTTTACAGACATCAAACTGCTTTGTGATGAAGTACATGCATTGGGTTTAAAAATTGGAACTTATTCCACTCCCTGGGTAGAATCTTATGGTCATAGGATCGGTGGCAGCTCGACGAACGCGGAGGGAATTTTTGTCAAGCAGACCGGTGAAAGTAGTCCGCGCAACAAGAAGGTTCTTCCCTATGCCATCGGTCCCTATTCATTTGTAAAAAATGATGTCAAGCAATTTGTAAACTGGGGTTTTGATTATTTGAAATATGACTGGAACCCGATAGAATTGCCGGAAACGAAAGAGATGTCTGATGCCTTAAGGGCAAGCGGGCGAGACGTTGTGTTTAGTCTTTCCAACAGCACACCATTTAATTCCATCGCCCAGTTGTCGAATGTGTCAAACGCATGGCGTACTGGTGGAGACATCAAGGACAATTGGCAAAGTTTAAAATCCCGTCTTCTTTCGCAAGACAAATGGGCTCCTTATGCAAGACCCGGTCACTGGAACGATCCTGATATGATGATAGTCGGTTATGTGGGATGGGGAAAGGGAGCTCGGCCTTCTATGCTCACAAAAGACGAGCAATATACACATATGAGCGTTTGGTGCCTTCTGTCAGTACCACTCCTTTTGGGCAATGACCTGACGAAGCTGGACGACTTCACTATGAGCTTGTTGACGAATGACGAAGTATTAGCCGTAAACCAGGATCCGTTGGGAAAACAAGCGATTGTTGTGGCTAGTCAAGGAGACTGTAAAATCATGGCAAAAGACATGGAAGATGGTTCAAAGGCTGTTGGTCTTTTCAATCCCGCGGATAGCGGTACTATCAAGGTGAGTGTGAGGTGGGCGGATCTGGGCATCCGCGGAGCCTACATTGCCAGGGATCTTTGGCGTCAAAAAGATCTCGGAATATTCAGCGATGAATTTTCAATGGACGTCAGACAGCATGGTGTCGCACTCATAAGCCTTCGAAAAGCGAAGTGATTATTTTAAAAGTAATGGAATGATGAAAAAAATTAACTATCGAGTCGTTGCGATCATCGCTTTATCCACTGTATTTCTCTTTTCATTTTATGTTATGCCGTCTGAGGCATGGCACTCGCGGTGGGTGGAAATGAAAGATGATCATACGCTGATTTATACGCCGGATGAAAAGGGTAATACGATTCCAGATTTCAGTATGGTGGGATATTTTAACGGCGATAGCGAGATTCCCAATGTGCCGGTAGTTAAGACAATTTCACCGGCAGAAAAGGGAAGCAGTGAGAATGTCATCCAATCCGCGATAAACGAGGTGTCCCGCCTTGCACCGGGTACCAACGGCTTCAGGGGCGCTATACTATTAAAAAGGGGTACCTATGTGGTCCCTGGTGTTATCAACATCAATGCTTCGGGAATTATTCTTCGGGGTGAAGGCAACACAAACGATGGCACGCGAATCATCGCTGCCGGGGAAGGACAAAGGTCTTTGCTGAACGTTTCAGGCACCGGTAAAGTTGTCGAGGTAAAACGAACCCGTGTTCAAATCAAGGACGACTATGTTCCCGTTGGGGCAAAGTCATTCAACGTAGTTTCGACAAAAGGGTTTAAAAAAGGTGATTCTATTATTGTTTATCGACCGGGAACAGATACCTGGATTCATGATCTGAAGATGGACCAGATCGCAGAGAGACCCGGGACGAAGCAATGGAAAGCGTCCGAATACAATCTTTCGTTTGAGCGTATTATTACAAAAATTGATGGCAACAAAGTTTACATTGACAACCCGATCGTGATGGCGTTAGACGCCAAATATGGTGGAGGGGAAATTTTCAAATACAGTTTCAATGGACGTATTGAGAAGGTTGGCGTCGAGCGCATGTATTTTGAATCGGAGTTTGCCAATGACACGGCTGAAAATCACGGGTGGAATGCTGTTGCCTTCGATAAGGTGCAGAACTCGTGGGTACGAAACATTACTGCGCGGCATTTTGGTAATTCCTGTGTCACCCTGGGCTATGGAGCGAGAAATATTTCGGTGTTAGACAGCTATTGTTATGATCCGAAGTCACAAATAACAGGCGGTAGGCGGTATTCCTTCAATAATGACGGACAAATGAACCTCTTCATAAATTGTCACGCAGATAGTGGGCGGCACGATTTTGTGACAGGTGCCCGTGTTGAAGGCCCGAATGTTTTTGTGAATTGCACTGCAAAGAATACGCAAGCTGATATCGGACCGCACCACCGATGGTCAAGTGGGACACTCTATGACAACATAGCAACTGACGGAGAGATCAATATACAGGATCGTGGCAACTACGGCAGTGGTCATGGTTGGACGGGGGCGACGCAAATTCTCTGGAATTGCACGGCGAAGTCAGCAACCGTGCAAAGCCCATGGGTGAATGGGAAGAATTATTGTATAGGACTGAAAGGGCAAAAGTCGCCGGGGCGATTCAAAGACCGACCTGACGGTGAATGGGAAGGACAGAACAGGGAAGGCTTGCAGCCACAGTCGCTCTATTATGCGCAAACAAAGGCCAGGCAGCACAAACAACAACCGAAGTAGAGCGAGTTCCTAGTTTGGGGTTTTGAGAAGTGAGGGCAAGAGCGATGTAATTTTTTCAAAGGTTAATACCGTTTGGATGCACAACATTCTGTGATGCTGTATAAAATAAGAGCGGGTTATAAGAATCAATAAATAATTCAAAACAATCAACAATTTAAGATGAAGCGATATTGCCTGGCACTGGACCTCGTAGATGACCCGAGTGCAATAGCCGAATATGAACATTGGCACAAAGCGGAAAACGGGTGGCCCGAAATAAAAAAAAGTATTGCTGATGCCGGCGTTTGGAATATGCAGATCTACCGTACTGGTAACCGTTTGTTCATGATCATGGAAACTGATCCATCTTTTAGCTTCGAACGGAAAGCTGGCATGGACGCAAAGAATCCGAAAGTGCAAGAGTGGGAACGCCTTATGTGGAAGTTTCAGAAACCGCTGCCGTGGGCCAAGAATGGAGAAAAGTGGGTTTTAATGGAAAAGATATTTGAGCTATAAGACGGGTTGCAAGTGTAGGAACTCATGTTAGTTGTTGCTGAATAAAAAAAATCCTTACCCAGTCTATTAAATCGTATCCGCCCATTAACCACCGTCGGGTGCGGGCTTGCCTCTTCTATGGTGAGTGGCTGTAAAAAGGAGATATAAATACACCCTCTTCTTTTTTTTGGCGACGCAGTGTATTCCTCCTCAAAATCAACTTTATTCACTTAGTGTGAGATCTTTTTTTGCCGGTTTACAGTTTAAGAATAGCAAAGCGTGAAGCCCCGGAATAGAAGAATGCTTCCTTTGAACTTGATACCGAAATGTGTCACTAATTTGTTTAGCAGTTACCTGCGTGAATTCGTTACATAAGCGCATGATTTTTTATCGTTTTCATCATACCCGGAGCAGGGTGGAATTGGTATAAAATTTTCTAAAATCCGACTTTGAGACTTCTTTCAATTTCTATTTTACCGAGTTTTTTGGTGTGAAAATAACAAGCGAGGAATTACGCAAAGGTTTGCGTTTTATTACACAAACCTTTGCGTAAAAAAACTCAGTGAAATCTTTTTTGGCAAACGAATTTGATAGTAGTATTACAGCAGTTTAGTAATTGAAGTTGTTGTATGAATCCTGAATCGGAAAGCGAGTTTTACAATTGCTTGCATGCATTTTAAACAGCGATTGATCTTCGAACTGCAACGTTTATATAGGTACTGAACTTACGAAGTTAAAACGACCAATGGAGGCACAATTGCTCATTCCAAATCTTGATTGCACTATGATGGAAAAAAAGTCTGCTTTGCGTCGATCAGCGATGCACAACAACCGAGAGGTTGTTTTGGTTTTTTTGTTACTGCAACTCGTTTTTGTTTCATCGATGTATGCCCAACGAAAAGTTGTTACGGGCACCGTCAGTGATGCCAATGGAAATCGACTTGCAGGAGTTACTGTTGGCCTTAAGGGTGGACCTGGCCTGGCCGCTACGGATTCACTTGGTTCTTACACTTTAACCAGTAAGGATTCAAAAGAAGTACTGGTTTTTTCGTCTGTTGGTTATGTTACTAAAGAGGAGGTTGTTGGTAACAGGGCAGTCATTAATGTTTCCCTTGTTTCTGCATCGTCTGGTCTTGACGAAGTCGTAGTGATTGGCTACGGAACACAAAAGAAACGAGATGTAACGGGTGCTATCACATCAATCAACGCAAAGTCGATCGAAGAAAAACAACCGGTGTCGATCTTTGATGCTTTGATGGGTGCTGCTCCCGGCGTTAGGGTCATGAGCAATTCCGGAGACCCGGGGGACGAGTCGAGCATCACTATTCGTGGTGTGTCGACGCTTTCCGATGCGGGAACGCAGCCGCTTTTTATAGTGGATGGAGTGCCGGTCCGAACAATCAGTTCATTAAATCCGAAGGATATACAGTCGATGGAGATACTTAAGGATGCCGCTTCTGCCGCTATCTATGGATCTCGTTCGGCCAATGGAGTCATTATCATCACTACAAAGCGTGGATCGGAGGGTAAACCTGAACTTCACGTGGACTACCTGCAGAGTTTCGGTTGGTTAAGTAACAGGGTTCCCCAAGCCAACCGTTTAGAACGTGTAATGTTTGAGCGTCGGAGCAACCTTGGGTTGGATCCGAAGGCAGACGACTCGACATCATTCAGTAGAAATGCGGACAATGATTACCAGGACATCATGACGCAGACTGCAGTGCGAAAGCAACTGGATGTAGGAATCGGGGGTGGTTCCGGTACATTGAGATATTATAACAGCTTGCAGTACCTGGATGAAACCGGAATAGTAATCAGCAGCTATAACAAGCGCTTCACACTGCGGACAAACGTTGACTATCGTGCTTCGAGAAAGCTGAGCCTTTCAACAAGATTAAATTTCAGTTATCAAGACAAAAATAACATCAATGAAGGTAACGTGATACGTGCTGCACTGCGGCGTCCGCCTTCCATGGCACTTTACCTGCCGAGTGGTGAGTTCATTTACTTCAATGGTGGGCAACGGAACCCGATTGCAGAGGCTTACCAGCGAAAAGATATTACCAACACTTATCGTGGCATTTTATACCAAGGTTTAGACTTTGAGCTATTTGCTCCGCTTAGTTTCCATGCTGATGTCTCGGCCGATGTTGCTGTGTTGAGGAATACCCAGTTCGCATCAAAGAATTTAAGCAGTAACCTGGAAAGTACGGGTGGCGATGGAACTGACCTTCCTATTCGCTTGCAGGGGAATGCTTATCTCTCATTCAAGAAGAGATATAGGGATGTACACAATGTGACGGGTTTGTTAGGGATGAACGTTGAAAGGAACAAGCTGGAAGAGACGAACATTGAGGGCTCTTATTTTGTTTCGGAGGCCGTGACAACAATGAACGCGGCCGGCGTATATGACCTCAGTAATCTTTATTCAAAGGGTAGTGGTTCTGCCTTACTTGGTTACTATGCACGATTAGGCTATGACTATAAGGGAAAATACCTGTTAAATGCAACCATCAGGAGAGACGGCTCATCTGTTTTCGGTGCTGACAACCGGTGGGGTAATTTTCCTTCAGTTTCATTGGGTTGGCGTTTCACAGATGAATCCTTTTTGGATTGGTCCAAGTCGGTCCTGACCGACGGAAAGGTTAGGTTGAGTTGGGGTATGACTGGTAATCAGGAGATCGGCGACTATGATGCTTACCAGCAATTTATTTTTGGTTCCTATTTCTACAATGGTACGAGTGGTGTGCGTACGAACACTGCGCTTGGTAATAATTTGCTGAAATGGGAGTCTACCGCCCAAACCAATGTTGGCCTCGACCTTACTTTCTTAAGTGGTCGAATGAGCTTTGTAGGTGACTATTATATTAAAAACACGAACGACCTGCTTTACAACAGCCCTTTGCCTTATGAGATCGGCTACCCTTCGGGTACAAGAAAAAATGCCGGTGCGATTCAAAATAAGGGAGTGGAGTTAATGGTTTCGGGATATCCGATACGAAACAAGGATTTCAACTGGCAAGTATCGTTCAACTGGACGAAAATCAAAAACACGATTCGCAGTCTTCCCACAGATTACATCGATGACATTTGGAGTATTCATCAAGGGCAAGCGGCAGGTAACTTTTTCGGCTATAAATACCTGGGCATTTACCAATATGATCAGTCCAACGCCTATACCGACGATTATTCGCAGCGCCTGATACCCGTTTTCCAGAAAGACCAGCAGGGTAATGTAATTATTGAGAAGAACATGCAACCTGTCTTACTTGGTTACACCTATCAAAACGGGGCACCTTACACCGGCGTTGTGAAGAAAATGACTACCAATGAGGTTGTTTCCAAAGGTGGTGATGTAATCTGGGACAATTTGCCGGATACAAAGGGTGTTTTTAACGGAAACATTGGGAGTGAAGACAGGCAGTACTTAGGTAGCGGCCAGCCGACATGGAGCATTGGGTTTACCAATTCTATGAGCTACAAGCGCTACTCTTTATC
>DATDNL010000606.1:0-6470 GCA_036518315.1 Flavisolibacter sp.
AGCCTGAAATTGTCACAGGTGCCTTGTATGGTCAGCATGTAAATGTCTTCGTGGACTCGATGAAGAAGGCGGCGCAGGAGATCGGTAAAACAATTTATATCGGTGCCTACATTCTTGAAAAACAGCCCGAATCCTGGCAAACGCAAACCGATAAAACATGGAACAGTGGCTTCTTCAGTGCCTCGGCTAACAAAGCTGATTATTATGTGATCCATAGCTACTACACAGCGTATCAAACCAATGCTTCCGCAGACGAGATACTGGCAACGGCAAGCGTAAACACGACAAGCATGATGGATTATCTGAAGACAAATGTTCCGGCCGCCGGTGGAGTTTTGAAGCCCATAGCACTGGATGAATGGAATATAACCTCGCAAGGCTCTATGCAGCAGGTATCTTTTGTCAATGGTATACATGCTGCAATCCTTCTCAATGAAGCATTGAAGAACAAATATGGCTTAACCGCAAGGTGGGATCTTGCAAACGGCTGGTCTAATGGCAATGACCACGGTCTGTTCAATATAGGCGATGAGCCAAATGTCAGCAAATGGAATCCCCGACCTGCATTTTATTATATGTACTATTTTCAGAAAATGATTGGTGACCGCCTCGTTGATGCATCTGTTTCGGGTGCTTCATCGGTTAGAGTCTATGCATCTTCTTACACTTCAGGGCAAAAGGGTGTTACTTTAATTAATACAGGTACGACGTCACAGGTCGCTATCGTAACCGTTAAGAATGCAACGGTTGGAAGTCGTTACTACTGGTATACGCTGGTCGGTGGCACAGACAACGGTGAGTTTTCGCGTAAGGTTTTTATAAACAACCAGGGACCAACGGAAATTTCGGGAGGCCCAGCGAACAGCTATACAACCATCAAACCTTATTCGGCAAGTACAACTAATGGAATACGTATTGCCCTGCCGCCACGGTCAGTTGTATATGCTGTTGTTGATTAGTTCCCTCGCTGGAAACGCGAGAGTTGAAGAACAGTAAAGACTCTGTCTTTGTCCCCGGGGTACGAGGGATCTGAGAACCGTTAAGAACACTTTGATACAAGTGAAACATGAAATGCTGAACAATAACATTAACGAACTGTTAGCCGCAAGTAATGATACTCATCAAATATCTCAAAACTCATTCCTCATGATAAAGAAAATAACCACCTCTCTATCGTTCTTAGCTATTCTTTCACTGTTATTACCTCTGCATCTCTCCGCCCAAAAGTTTGAGAATCTTGCACCCACTCCCCCCATGGGATGGAATAGCTGGAATACGTTTCAAACCAACATCAATGAGCAGCTCGTAAAAGGCATTGCCGATGTGATGGTTTCTTCAGGAATGAAAGATGCAGGCTACACCTACCTTGTACTAGATGATGGCTGGATGGCCATGGAGAGAAATGCGAAAACAGGAGATTTGGTTCCCGACCCGAAGAAATTTCCAAATGGACTTAAACCCGTCATTGATTATGTACATTCAAAAGGTCTAAAGTTTGGTCTCTACAACTGCGCTGGAACCAAAACCTGTGCAGGCTACCCAGGCACTCGCGGCTATGAGTACCAGGATGCTCGTTTCTATGCCTCTCTGGGCACTGACTATTTAAAGTTCGACTGGTGCAACACAGAGGGCATCAACGCAAAAGAAGCCTATACTACCATGAGCAAGGCATTAAAAGCTGCCGGTCGCCCAATCGTCTTTAGTCTTTGTGAGTGGGGTGATCATCAGCCATGGCGCTGGGCCGAACCGATTGGCCAACTATGGCGCACTACCGGCGATATAACAGCACAATTCGACGCAATTAAGGACTACGGTAACTGGCATGCCAATGGTGTGATGACCATCGTCGATTTGCAGGATACGCTTCGCAGATATGCTGGCCCTAATCATTGGAACGACCCTGACATGCTCGAGGTGGGCAACGGCCTGACACCTGCTCAAAACCGATCGCATTTTTCTCTATGGTCAATACTGGCAGCTCCATTGATCGCCGGCAATGATCTAAGAAGTATGACTGAAGAGACAAGGTCAGTCCTTACAAACAAAGACGTAATTGCCGTCAACCAGGATGTTTTAGGTATCCAGGGCTTCAGATATACTAACAAGGATAGCGTGCAAACCTGGTTTAAGCCCCTGGCTGATGGAGATTGGGCAATTTGTATTGTCAACAGGAGTTCTGTCTCAAAACCTATCGAGTTCAATTGGCAAGCCGAAAATGTTACGGATACCATTTTCAACAAGAACCTCGATTCAAAATCAATCACCTACAAACTCCGTGATCTTTGGTCGCACAAAGACGTAGGCAATACAAAAAAGCCACTTAAGGCAACGATTCAGCCATACGATGTACTGATGCTTCGTTTAACTAAATAAGTTATGGATAGAAGAATATTTGTGAAAAACGCTGCTTTAGTTGCTGCCGCTTCGATGGTCAATTTAGACCTCAATGCCAATACCCTGGGCTTTTTATCAAAGCGGACTGCAAGGCACACTGTTCCAGAATGGCGAGGATTCAATCTTACTGACTTTAACACGCCGAGCCCAACGGCCGATAGAAGATACACCACTGAGGAACATTTGAAGTGGATGAGCGACTGGGGCTTCGATTTTGTCCGCTTGCCTGTCGCATATCCCTACTATCTCGATTTCGACAGGTCAAAAAAGATCACACCAGAAGAAGTCTATAAAATAAATGAAGCAGGCGTTAATAAAATTGAACAATTGGTTCAAATGGCCCACAAGTACAACCTCCATGTAAGCTTTAACTTACACAGGGCGCCGGGTTATTGTATCAATGCAGGCTTCAACGAGCCGTACAATCTTTGGAAGGACCAGGAAGCACAGAATGCTTTCTATTATCATTGGAACTTTTGGGGTAAACGGTTCAAGAATTTCTCCAGTAAAAAGATCAGCTTCGATCTTCTGAACGAGCCCTGTATGCGTGAGGATATGAATGATCAGCATTCGAAGAATTCACCGATACCCGGCTTCCTGTACCGCGAAGTAGCACGAAGTGCTGCTGAAGCTATTCGCAGGGAGAATAAGGATCATCTTGTAATTGCAGATGGTAACAATGTCGGTAACGATCCAATACCCGAATTGGCAGACCTTGACATTGTACAAAGCTGTCGCGGATATTTCCCTCATGCCATTTCCCATTACAAAGCGCCATGGGCTAATAAGGATCCGGACAATTTACCCATGCCTAAATACCCGGGGCAGGTCGGTTCGCAATATCTCGATAGGGCTTTGTTGGAGAAATACTACAAGCCGTGGATCGACCTAAAGAGTAAGGGAGTCGCTGTGCATTGCGGCGAATGTGGCTGCTGGAACAAAACTCCTCATGATGTGTTCCTTGCCTGGTTTGGAGATGTAGTTGATATCCTCTCTTCTCACAAGATCGGTTTTGCGTTATGGGAGTTTATTGGCGATTTTGGCATACTCAATTCTGGTCGCGCTGATGTAGCTTACGAAGACTGGCACGGATATAAATTAGATAGAAAACTATTAAACCTTATACAGAAGAAATGAAAAACTATTTTTTACTGGCTGCTTTATTGTCTGCATATTTCTCATTATCTGCGCAGCACAAAACAAGAGTATCCTTCAATAATGATTGGAAGTTCAAACTAGACAGTGTTGGGTCGTTCAGCGATGCTTCTGCTAACGATGCTTCCTGGCGAACGCTGAATCTTCCGCACGACTGGAGCGTGGAAGGCAAATTCGATAAGAACGCTCCAGCAGGCACAGGTGGCGGCGCTTTGCCCGGGGGCCTCGGTTGGTATAGGAAAACATTTACAATCCCTGCCACTCAAAAAGGCAAGGCAATCTTCATTGAGTTTGATGGCGTCTATCGCAATAGCGAAGTATTTATCAATGGGCATTCTTTAGGAATAAGACCCTATGGCTATTCATCTTTTCAATATGATCTCACTCCTTATCTAAACTATGGCAATGACAAGAACGTCATTGCTGTTAAGGTCGACAACTCCAGGCAACCTAACTCACGTTGGTACAGCGGTTCTGGTATCTACAGGAATGTCTGGCTCACCACTTTGAACAAAAGTCATATCAATAATTGGGGAACTTACGTCACCACACCGCAGGTAAATACCAACGAAGCGACAGTCAACATCCAGACGAATGTTGTTACAACGGGCGATTCACCTGCTGTCCTGGAAACGACAATTTATGATGCTGCAGGTAATACGGTTGCATCTGCGTCTTCGCCCGCAACCAGCGAGGTTTCTCAGAGCCTGAGACTATCACAGCCCAAACTTTGGTCTATTGAAAGGCCTTACCTGTACAAAGCTGTCTCCCGGCTAAAATCCGGAAGCTCCGTTCTCGATA
The DNA here is from genome assembly GCA_036518315.1 of Flavisolibacter sp. GTDB lineage: Bacteria > Bacteroidota > Bacteroidia > Chitinophagales > Chitinophagaceae > Flavisolibacter. Next base: position 4,351 of record DATDNL010000606.1, read on the forward strand.
CCTACACCACAACTCTTGGAGTCCGCTCTTTCAACTTTGATAGGGAAAAAGGTTTCTCTTTAAATGGTAAGCCGGTGAAGCTTTTGGGCGTTTGCGATCACCATGATTTAGGCGCATTGGGCGCAGCAATCAATACCAGGGCGATCGAGAGGCAACTGCAGATTTTAAAAGGGATGGGTTGCAATAGTATTCGTACCTCTCATAATCCGCCTGCACCGGAATTGCTCGACCTCTGTGACAAGATGGGCTTCGTTGTCATGGATGAAGCCTTCGACATGTGGGCAAAAGCAAAGACTAAATATGACTACTCCAATGATTGGGATCAATGGCATGCAAAAGACCTTGCTGATTTCATCACGAGAGACAGGAACCATCCTTCCGTGGTGATCTGGAGTATCGGTAATGAGATCCTGGAACAATGGGGTGACGAAAAGAAAGGTGACACGAGTGGCCGCCCGATCGCGAGGGAATTAGCTGGTATCGTTAGAAGCCTTGATGCTACGCGCCCGATTACCACGGCTAACAACAACCCAACACCGTCGAATCACATCATTCAGTCAGGCGCACTAGATCTGATAGGTTACAATTACAGCCATAATAACTGGAAGAATTTCCTGTCCGATTTTCCCGGCGGGAAAATGATCGTCACCGAAAGTACTTCCGCACTTGAAACGAGGGGCCACTACGATCTTGTTCCTTTTGACAGTATCCGGCGTTGGCCGTCACGTTGGGACAAGGAGTTTAAAGAAGGCAATCCTGATCTTACTGTTTCTGCTTACGACCATGTAAGTGCACCGTGGGGTAGTACTCACGAAGAAAGCATTAAGCCACTTCTTAAGTACGATCACGTTTCAGGGATGTATATCTGGACGGGCTTTGATTACATTGGTGAGCCCACTCCATACCCATGGCCTGCAAGAAGTTCCTATTTTGGCATCATTGATCTCGCAGGCTTCCCTAAAGATGTTTACTACCTCTACCAAAGCGTATTTACCAACAAGCCGGTACTACATCTCTATCCACATTGGAACTGGAAACGGGGCGACACGGTTGATGTTATAGCCTATTATAATAACGCTGACGCAGTTGAGTTGTTCTTAAATGGCAGGTCATTGGGTAAGCAATCCAAACAGGGCGACGGCCTCCACGTAAAATGGAGAGTGCCATTCACCCCGGGAACGCTGAGAGCCGTTTCGATAAAGAATGGTAAAACAGTTTTAACACAGGAAGTGAAGACAGCTGGTGAGCCTTATAAACTGGTACTAAAAGCAGATAGAAGCACAATCAATGCGGATGGTAAGGACCTTTCCTTTGTTGAAGTGGACGTTGTCGACAAAAATGGAGTGTTAGTGCCGGACGCTAACAACCTGGTTAAGTTTTCCGTTAGCGGGCAGGGCTTCATTGCGGGCGTCGACAGCGGCGATCCTGTCAGTATGGAATCCTTCAAAGGCAAGGAACACACAGCCTTAAATGGCAAGGCGCTTTGTATCCTTCAATCGAATGGTAAGAAAGGAACAATCATGTTAACGGCAAGTGCAGATGGGTTGCAATCACAAACGATACAAGTAGTAACCAAATAACAGAATGATGATGTTGCGAGTGAAAGGGCTTCATGTCTCTGTACTTCTGCTGTCCGTCCTCACCGCTTGCTCACAACAGGGAAGCGATCGTTTTCAACTAAACCAGGTGGGATTTGTGCCTTCAGCCAGTAAAATCGCCGTGGTCACAGGCAAAACCGGGGAGAGCCAGTTCTTTATTAAGGCTAATGGTACTACTTACTTCACAGGGACCCTTTCGGAGGAAAGGCAATCGAAGAATTCGTCTACAGTGACAAGGATCGCTGATTTCAGTGCATTTAAAAGGGAAGGTGTATACCAACTTTCCGTGCCCGGCGTGGGAACCTCTTACCAGTTTAGGATTGACAAAGACGTCTTTAGTGAAGTTTCAAAAGCGGTATTGAAGGCCTTCTACTATATGCGGTCTGATATGCCGTTGGAGAAAGCCTATGCAGGTAAGTGGGCTCGTTCGGCGGGCCATGCCGCTACAGCCGTCCTAATCCATGCTTCTGCTGCGAGTGACAAAAGGCCGGCCGGTACTATTATCTCTTCATCTAGGGGTTG
>DATDNL010000607.1:0-3961 GCA_036518315.1 Flavisolibacter sp.
CTCAGAGTCTCTCGACACGTGGAATCATGCATTTGGTTCTACCCTTGGTGGCGAGAATTGCTCTTTTATGCGCAATCTTTGGGCAGATAATACGGGTCGTAATCCTTCAGTTGGCTGGAACGGCATTTTCAATTTCGTGAACAATGTTGTCTTCAACTGGGTGCATCGCTCAATTGATGGAGGTGATTACAGGGCTTCTTTCAATATCATTAATAATTATTTCAAGCCGGGACCGGCTACACCAAACAATACAGTGGGACACCGGATACTTAAACCGGAAGCGGGAAGAAGCAAGCTTAAATACCTGGTGTTTGGCCGTTGCTATGTAGATGGCAATATCATGGATGGTCATCCTGATATAACCAAGAACAACTGGGCTGGTGGCGTGCAGGTAGAAGAGTTGCCGAATACCGATAAGTATACAGACTATATGAAAGTGAATAAGCCAATGCCGATGCCGCAGTTGACGATTATGTCGGCCCAGGACGCTTATCAATATGTATTGGCTAATGCAGGTGCAACCTTGCCAAAAAGAGATGCTGTGGATCAAAGAATCACAGAGCAGGTAAGAACAGGTAAGATCAATTACCTTCCCAACGTGAAGCTACCCGAAAAGCAGTTCGAACATCGCCGTTTACCAATTGACTCGTATAAGATCGGGATCATCACTGATCCGTCGCAGGTAGGGGGTTACCCGGTTTACGCGGGAACTCCTTATAAAGACTCGGATAATGACGGCATGCCCGATGATTGGGAAGTTAAACACGGCTTGAATCCAAAGAATGCGAGTGACGCTTCACTGATAACCAAGAGCGGTTATTCGAACATTGAAGAATATCTGAACAGTATCGTTGATGTGAAGAATGTGACTGCTAATGGCACTTCTATAAAGACCACGACCTCAAAATCAAATCCAACTAAATAGTTTTGTGTACTCTACAACGAAATTAAATAGTGAATGACCTTATAAATACCAGGAAGATATGGCGTAGCACCAGTTTATTTGCGGCCTGCCTATCTTCCTGTTTTGTTTTTGCACAGAATCAAAAACAAAAACCCTTAACACCCCTCATTGTCCAGCAGAACGGACAAATAGTATATACTCCTGATTCTTTAGGTAACCGCGTTCCTGATTTTTCTTATGCCGGTTATATGGCAGGGGAGAAAACAATTCCAAACGTTCCTGTAAAGATTGTCGTTCTCCCGGTGAGTGGTGATGCGACGCTGCGCATTCAATCGGCAATTGATTATGTGTCCTCATTGCCACTGGATAAAAGTGGGATTCGGGGAGCCGTGCTTTTGCAAAAAGGTATATACAAAGTGGAAGGGCAGCTAAAACTGGCATCTTCTGGGGTTATACTTCGCGGTAGCGGCGTTAACCAGACCACGATTATCGGAACGGGCACTGACAGGCAGACGCTCGTTCGTGTTGCCGGATTGAATAACAAGATAGTAAGGAAGGCAATTGCTGTAGCTGATGCCTATGTCCCGGTGAATGCAATGAAGCTTTCGGTTCAGTCGACAAGCAATGTCAAAGAAGGTGATGAAGTTATTATACATCGCCCATCGACATTGAAATGGATTCAAGCTTTACATACTGAAACATTTGGAGGCGGCATTAGTGCCCTCGGATGGAAGCCCGGAGAACGAGATTTATACTTCGACAGAAAGGTAATTTCCGTATATGGAAATAACATCAGCTTCGATGCCCCTTTGACTACTGCCCTTGATAGCAGCTATGGTATTTCAACCATTGCTCCCTATTCCTGGCCCGGTAGAATACAGAATGTTGGTGTCGAGAATCTAAGTTTGGAGTCGAGTTACGATGCAAGCAACCCAAAGGATGAAGCACATCGTTGGATGGCCATCACTATGGAGAACCTCCAGGACGGATGGGTACGACAAGTGAACTTTAAGCATTTTGCAGGTTCTGCCGTGAATCTGATGGAAACGGTTAAACGAGTCACCGTGGAAGATTGTAAATCATTTGAGCCTGTTTCCGAAATTGGCGGACAGCGTCGTTATACTTATTTAACTACCGGACAGCAGAGTTTATTTCAGCGTTGCTATGCAGAGAACGGGTATCATGATTTTGCTGTGGGGTTTTGTGCCCCTGGTCCGAATGCTTTTGTACAATGTCAATCGGAGTTGCCCTATAGTTTTTCCGGAACCATCGATAGTTGGGCCTCCGGTGTTTTATTTGATGTCGTCAATGTTGATGGCGACGCTTTGCGATTTGGAAACCGTGAACAGGATGGACAAGGTGCAGGATGGACGGCTGCGAATAGTGTTTTCTGGCAATGCACGGCTGCAAGAATTGATTGCTACAAGCCACCGACGGCCAACAATTGGTCCTATGGTTCGTGGGCACAATTCGGAGGTGATGGCTATTGGGAAAGTTCCAATGAGCAAATTAGGCCGAGAAGCCTGTATTACGGGCAACTGGCAAATAGGGTGGGTAACGATGTCTTAAACCACGCTTACCTGTTGCCTGTGGAAACAGAAGCTTCCAGCAGTCCGCCTGTAAGCGTTGCGATGGAGTTAACTGAAAAGGCAAAGCAACCATTATTGTTGTTAACTCAATGGATTGATGAAGCGTCCAGGCGTCAGCCGATACCGACAAGTACAAATGGTGCCTCGACAATAGATAAAATAGGCGTCGAGAAAAGTAGCCCGGTTAAGTTGGCTGCAGCTCTCCAGGTCAAAAACGGCTGGTTGGTCCGCGGAAATGAAGTTGTTGTCGGTAAGAGGAGCGAAGTCCCATGGTGGAATGGAGGTGTCATGCCAAGTGATCTGCCTAAAATGAAGCCTGCCATTACTCGCTATGTTCCGGGACGGATTGGCTGGGGATTGACTGATGACCTGGATTCGCTGACTGACTGGATGAAAGCAAACAATCTTCTTGCGCTGGAGCACAATTATGGATTGTGGTACGATCGTCGGAGGGATGATCACGAACGTATCAGGAGAATGAATGGTGAAGTATGGCCGCCGTTTTATGAATTGCCCTTTGCCAGAAGCGGGAAAGAAACTGCCTGGGATGGGTTGAGCAAATATGACCTTACTAAATACAATAAGTGGTATTGGAGCCGGTTGAAACAGTTTGCTGACCTGGCCGATCAAAAAGGCCTCGTACTAGTTCATAACAACTATTTCCAGCATAATATTATTGAAGCGGGTGCTCACTATGTTGATTTTCCATGGCGTACTGCTAACAATATCAATAAGACGGGATTTGTAGAGCCAGTGAATTTTGCCGGTGACAAACGCATCTTTTATGCTGACCAGTTTTATGATACCACCAATGTTGTTCGCAAGCAACTGCATAAATTATTCATAAGGCAATGTCTGAACAATTTTAAGGATAACAGCGGTGTCATACAATTAATAGGTGCTGAATTTACAGGACCGTTGCATTTTGTACAATTCTGGACTGATGTTATCAACCAGTGGGAAAAAGAGAATAGGAAAAGAGAACTGATTGGATTGGCAACAACGAAAGATGTTCAGGATGCCATACTTGAGGACAAGAAGCGTTCACCCATTATCGATGTTATTGACATTCGCTACTGGCACTACCAGGCAGACGGAACCACTTACGAACCAAAGGGCGGACAAAATTTAGCGCCTCGTCAGCATGCTCGCTTGCTGAAGCCGAAGAAGACCTCATTTGACCAGGTTTACAGGGCTGTAAGGGAGTACCGGCAAAAGTTTCCAGATAAGGCGGTTATGTATTCCGGAGACAGCTATGAAGAATTCGGTTGGGCCGTATTTATGGCTACCGGTTCCATGGCAGTGTTGCCCGTGTTACCGCAGGAATTCTTGAATGATGCGTCCTCCATGCATAGCGTTGAGACCAAGTCGAATAAGCAATTGGTATTGACGAATGGAAAAGATTACATTGTTTATAGTAATTCGGCAGATCCAATCAAATTGACTCTTGCAAACGGTACCTTCAAAA
>DATDNL010000608.1:0-3080 GCA_036518315.1 Flavisolibacter sp.
CACCTTCGCCACAGCCGATGCTAACAGTTCAACGCCTTCCATTTCCTCCGTCGACGGATCTCTTTGGTTACGGAAGTATGTACCGAAGGTTCCCAGTACTTTGTTATGTTGATTCTTTATAGGCATGCTCCACGCGCCTACGAACCCGAGCGCCGTCGGCAGATGCCTGAGCTCTGCCCATTTATTGTCGGCATAAAAACTCGGTGTAAGCACCGGGAGGCCCGTAGCTGCTGCAGCAGCGCAAGTTCCCACATTTGGGTGCGGCTTAAGGCCATCGATAGCGCGAAGGTAATCGGCCGGCAGTTTGGGTGAAGACCCGTTCCTCAACAATCCTTCTTCATCTAATAATAGAATCGATGCAACCGAATCAGGACCCGACGCACTCTCCGCAGCTAAAACCAGGTAACCTAATATCTCCTCACGTGAATCGCCTCGTTCAAACATTTGAAGCGCATCGTTATAGGCGGTCCTGTAAATAGAAGAAAGCATAGTGGGTAAATATAGGAAAAACATTTACCCCCAAATAGCAGGGCCCGTTTGCGTTTGGCATAAAATGCGGTCCGGATTGGGCTTTCCAAATAGCCCACAACTTGCTCTTAACAACCGACCAAAGTCAGGCTTTTCCTTCAACCTCCTGCCTATCTTTAATCCGACACGGTTATTATAATCCAAACAAAGCCTTTCAAAAGAATTTTAAGCATGGCTAACTGCTCGAGTAATCGGGAGCGAACTTGGAAACAATCATTTTCTTTTTACCCTGGGTACTTGCGGGTATTATTGGTTTGCATGATCCATCCCGCGCTTCTACCCGCGCAGCAAGTCATCCAGGATTCCACGTCTTTGCCAAAAAAGGTTTTCAGTATCGGCACAGGAATCAATACGGGCTTCGTAATAGTTCACACAAAAGATGTGGCCTTCACCAGGGGCTCAAGACCGCTTGGACTAGAGCTTGCCGCCACCTGGCAACGCAACGATTCAGAATCCATAAACATTTGCAATTGCTATCCCAAAAAAGGAGTAATAATCAATTACTACAACATGGGCAACGAACACCTTGGAAAAATCATCAGTGCAGCCTTCTTGCTGGAGCCCGTATACAAGATTAACCGGAACCTACTCTTTTCTTTCAAAGCGGTAATTGGTGCTGCCTATGGCACCAACCCCTATGATTCCATCAAGAATCCTATTAACCATGCGTACAGCCTACCCTTGAATGCTTATTTGATGTTAGGCACAGCACTGTATTTCCGCATTACTGATCACCTTTCAGTAAGTGCATCGCTGAACTTTAATCACGTCTCCAACGGTGGCATGCATCTTCCCAACAAAGGAATTGACTGGCCAACGGCCGGAATTGCAATGAACTACCAAAAACAACCAACGAATTTCTATTCTGGAAAGCGCATAAAACAAAACGACTGGAAGGCTAACTCTATTCGCTGGGATCTTGGCCTGTACGGGATCGTCAATAAACAAATGGACGAAAACAATAAAGCACGTTTCTTTCCATTGGTGGGTTTCGACATCCTGGGCAGCAAACAGGTAGGTAACCTGGATGCTTTGACAGTCGCTACAGAAGTGCTAACCGATCCCGGTCATTCACTGGAGGTAAAAGTCAAAGACTCCGTCATTGCAAGTCCCTTCAGAGCAGGCCTATTGTTCGGCCATGAGTTCTTACTCGGACGATTCGTCTTCGGCCAACAACTAGGTTATTACTATTTTAGCCAAATGCCCTATGAAAGAATGTATCACCGCTGGACACTCGTTTACAGGATGAATAGGCATTTTAGTACGGGCTTTAGCTTGCTAGCCCACCGCCAGGTGGCCGACTTTTTCGACTTAAGAATCGCCTACTCCATTCAGAAAAGAAACATCACCTTCGATTAGGGACTACCCCTCAAACCTGGTAGACCTAAAAGCTCTCTTAATGGCAGTGAATTAATTGTTAACGGACTTGTTGGCTATTTTACACAACCTAATTTCAGAGCATTAAAACTTATGTCATGAAACGAATTGTTATTATCGCGCTATCCATGCTATTCCTGGGCACAGCAAGCTTTGCCCAAACCAAGGACACGAAATCAACGATGGCTACTACCCAGAAGGCCACTCCTAAGAAGGCTGTCACTAAAACAGAGGTGAAGAAGACTACCACCACAACCCAAACAGCCAAACCCGCCACTACCACTACCACTACGACCACAACGGCTCAGACCAAAATGAAGAAAGACGGTACGCCGGACATGCGGTACAAGGAGAACAAGACAACAAAGACCACCACACCGGCAGGACCCACTAAGAAAGACGGCACACCGGACATGCGGTACAAGGCCAATAAAAAGAAAACCAGTTGAATCATAAACACCAACCGCAGAATCTTCTGCGGTTTTTTTTGCCCTTTGATTACTGTTTGACCGCTTCCATCAGCTGTTTTAGAAAAAGATGTTCATCAAACTTATTGAGCCCAAGACGCACCACAATCAAATGCATCGAAGGAACCATGTAAATACGCTGACCTCCATAGCCATCCGCATAAAAGAAATCAACAGGCATTTCCGGGAACTCCTTCTTTGCCCCTTTCTCATCAACGCCATTCAACCAGAACTGGTAACCATAATTCTTTAGCTTGTTAGCTGTTGGTGCCGTAACAGATGCTTTCACCCAGCCCGGAGGCAGTATGGCCTCATTATTCCAAAAGCCGTCCTGCAAATAGAGCATCCCGAACCTCGCATAGTCGCGCGCAGACGCCCATATATAGGACGAGCCCACATAGGTCCCTGAAGCATCCGGTTCCATCAATGTATGGTACATTCCGAGCTTATAAAACAACTCCCTGTATGGAAAGGCGTGGTAATTCTCTTCCCCTACGGCCTGGCGTATAATACCCGAAAGGACATTGCTATTCCCGCTCGAATAATAGAACTCAGTACCCGGCTTCACCTTCAGAGGAAGACTTTCGGTAAAGGCCGCCATGTTGCCTCTATTGAACAACATGTTGGTTGCACTACTGAAACTCGTGTAGTCTTCCTTAAAATCCAGTCCACTCGTTTGTTGCAACAGGTTCCCGATCGTAATATTTT
>DATDNL010000609.1:0-3022 GCA_036518315.1 Flavisolibacter sp.
CTACTGGATGGAACCTTCGTGAAGCAGGGAACCTTCGAGGAAGTATTTGCATCAAATGACGAACGAATCAAAAGTTTTTACGACTACAATTTTATAGCACAATAATGAAAACAGACAGTAATAAAAGAATGATAACGGTTGGAATCTTTGTCGCCCTTGGCATTCTCATTTTCGTCGCCGCAGTACTCACACTTGGCGGACAAAAGAAAACATTCGAACAAAAATCAACACTCAGGGCCATTTTCAAAGACGTAAACGGACTACAACCCGGCAACAACGTTTGGTTCTCGGGAGTAAAAGTGGGTACCATAAAAAAGATATCCTTCACTCCCGACGCCTTGGTAGAAGTAGTTATGAGCGTTCAGAACAAAACGATGCAATACATAAAGAAGGATTCAAAGGCCAAGATCAGCTCCGAAGGTCTTATCGGAAATAAGATTGTTGTCATTTTTGGTGGCACCCCTTCACAACCCACTGTCCCGGAGGATGGCCTTCTCGCAACAGATAGCGGTTTAAGCTCAGATGAAATGATGGCCACCCTACAGCAGAATAATAAGAACCTTCTCGATATTACCAGTAACATCAAGACCATCACGGACCGCCTTATGAATGGGCAAGGTTCGGCCGGCAGGATCTTATCAAGCGATGAACTGGCTAACGAACTACAGGCAGCTGTTAACAGTTTCAGGATTGCATCAGGTCATGTTCAAAAGATCACTTCCGATGTTGCTAACTACACTTCGCAACTACAGTCCGAAGGCTCGCTGACCAACAACCTCATTCACGACACTGTCGTTTACAGCAGGCTTAAAGCGACAGCCGACGAAATTCACCAGGCCTCAGTCACCATCAAGGAGTCAAGCAGCAACATCAAAAGAATCACCGGAAACGTCGAAGATGTCAGCAAGCGATTGAACAGTACAGGCTCCCCGATTGGTGTTCTCTTAAACGATGAAGAAGCCGGTAAGAATCTGCAGGTAACCTTATATAACCTCCAAGGTGGCACTCAAAAATTGGATGAAGACCTTGAAGCCCTCCAACACAATTTCCTTTTTCGTGGATTTTTCAAAAAGAAAGAAAAACAAAAACAACAGAACGCAGGGACCACCGAAAACAAAAACAAGGTCCTATCAAACTAAAGCTTCCCCAGACTTCCTCGGCACATAGAAGAAAAGTTCTTTATTGTTCCAGGTTAATATTCGCTAAGAGAACAGACAGATCACATCTTTGAACTCGAACTCCAATATCAATCCATGGAAAAAAACACCCATAGCTCTCTCATCTTTACGTTTAAGCGAAACTCCCAATGTTCCAAACTGACCGGCAACAGCAATACTTGATAGAAGGGTATCGGCATTGCCTATGCGCTTTTGCCCGGTTCGCCGCAAAATGATAAGTGGTACTTTTATATTGCTAAACAAATCGTACCTTTCTTACTCTTTCCTTCCCTTATTGATAGCAATTCCCGCCTGATTTATTGAAACTTAAACCGAAACGCATGCTACGTTATGTAAGAAGGCTGCTATCTATTACCCTTATTATGCTTATTAGCAGCACAATTCTATCTGCTCAATCAAAATTACACGGGTCAGTCACTAAGGCTAAAGACCAACCGCTGCCAGAAGCAACTGTTCTCTTGCTGAACTCAAAAGACTCTTCCCTTGTAAAAGGTTCTTTAACCGGCACAGCTGGAAATTATGCTTTTGAGAGAATTCCGCCGGGCAATTACATTGTCGCCGCATCTTATTCGGGCTATAAAAAGGTCTTCTCTCCTGTGGTGCACGTCGACGAGAATGAACAAAAAGCCATAGAAGCACTCACCCTGTCCGAAAAAATCAATTCGCTCGACGCCGTAACGGTGACAGCCCGGAAACCTCTATTCGAGCAAAAGGTCGACAGGATGGTGATCAACGTAGCCAATAACATTACCTCCGCGGGAAGCACAGTACTTGATGTGCTGGAACGTTCGCCCGGCATCGCTGTCGACCGGCAAAATAACTCACTTTCCATTAATGGAAAGAATGGAGTAGTTGTAATGATCAATGGAAGGATCAACCACATGCCTATTTCGGCAGTGGTGCAAATGCTCGCCGGTATGCCCTCCGATAATGTCGAGAAAGTAGAACTTATTACTACTCCTCCTGCCAACTTCGACGCCGAGGGGAATGCAGGTTATATCAACATCGTCTTAAAACGAAATACACAATACGGTACCAATGGCTCTTACACGCTTACACAGGGGTACAGCAAAGGATCTGTTACCGATCTTGCCGGCAACTTCAATCATCGCGAAGCACGTTGGAACCTGTATGGTAATTATTCGTTTAATCGCACGGCCTCGGCTCAAACGGCTATCTTTTCTCATGCAGTTCGGAATGGTTCAACCTATTTCGAAAACTTTTCTAAAAGTGAACGTAAGCCCGTTGAGACTATTAGCGACCTCAAACTAGGCTTCGACTATGACCTTGCGAAGAATCTCGTCGCGGGTGTGCTCGTCAGCCTCTTCAACCGTTCCTGGGATATGAGTGCCAACAACACTTCTTCAGTATACGCAAATGGTATTCTTGATACTATGGCGAGCGTTTATAATAAGGAGACGCATCCTCTTAACAGCTACGATATTAACCTTAATCTTCAAAAAAATTTTACTGAGGGAAAATTGACTTTCAATCTCGACTTCATGGATTACAGGGAAAAGAACCCCGTTACATACGCAAATTCCTACTACAACGGCAACGGAGCTTTTCTTTATGAAGAACAATTGAGAAGCAATAAGAACACCCCGGTAAAACTTTGGGTTGGCGCTGTTGATTTAGAACGAAAGCTAAGTAAAAAGATCAATGTCACTGCCGGGGCAAAGGCGACATTCTCAACTTTCACTAATGCCGTTGAGATAGCACGGATGACATCGGGCAGTTGGATTGAAGACCCTTCTCTTACAGCAACCTATTTCCTGAATGAGAATATATCAGCGGCCTATTCAAGCATGGACTGGGCTCTCACCGACAAGACAAATATGAAG
>DATDNL010000610.1:0-3381 GCA_036518315.1 Flavisolibacter sp.
ATTGATAAAAAGTGAAGCTCAAAAGTTTTCAAGTGGGATCCCTGTCCTTTTAGCCATACCGTGCGACGTTTAATTCTAAACGAAACTAGCGATGTTTGGAAGAACGGTAAAAGTGTTACTAATCTGATGTTGTGTGTTTTACGGTGGTTACCTGGAATTATTTACTCATCTTTATACGGTTACCCCATTGAGGCAGTTAAAGAAACCCATGCCTTGACAACTGCCCGTAAACATGTCCTTGAAGCGGAGTTGTTTTCTGTAAAGATTCCATAGGCATTCTTTCGGAAGGATTTCTCTCAACAGTTTTGTCCTTCGGTTGTTTTATAACTGTGTCATCGTATCATAACCCGCCTCTCAATACTTTTATGGCCAAATGTTGAAACAAATCGCAAATTCAGGGAGGCTAATCTGCCTTTCGTCTATATTCTTTTTATTTACTCCGGCGGTTCGCGCACAGGACAAAACCACCGTTTCCGGAACCATAGTCGACAAGAACACTCAAAGCCCCTTAGTCCGTATAACGGTAAATGTCGATCCGGGCAATCTTACCACCCTTTCGGATACGGCCGGTAATTTCAGGTTGACGGGCGTTCACCCCGGAAGCTATACCCTTCGTTTTTCGGGAGTGGGGTACCAGTTGAAAACATTTTCCAATATAGTGCTTACAACAGGTAACATAACCAACCTGAACGTGGAAATGGAAGCAGCGGTGAAAGCATTGGAAGGTGTAACAATCACCGCGAAAAGAGGTTCTGCAAGAGCCGCCACACTTGAGAGTCCGTTAAGTATTCAACGTTTAACAACAGAAGAAATTAAAGCAAACCCCGGCGGCAACTTCGACATCAGCAAAGTGATTCAGTCGCTGCCCGGCGTTGGTGGAGGAGTAGGAGGCGGTAGCTTCCGGAACGACATCATCATCAGGGGCGGTTCCCCTTCAGAAAATGTATTTTACCTGGATGGTATTGAAACGCCCGTCATCAATCACTTCACAACCCAGGGTAGCAGCGGCGGTCCGCAGGGAATCCTCAACGTTAGCTTTATCGAAGAAGTGAAACTGAGTACGTCCGCCTTCGATGCACGATACGATAATGCCCTGAGCAGCGTCTTCCAGTTTAAGCAAAAGACGGGCAATACCAAAAGGCTCCAGGGCAATATACGATTGAGCGGAACCGAGGTAGCCGCAACATTCGACGGCCCATTGTCAAAGAAAACGACCTTTCTTGCTTCGGCAAGGAGGAGCTATTTGGAGTTCTTGTTCAAAACACTTGACTTGCCTATCAGGCCTAACTACTGGGATTTCCAATTCAAGACAACCACCCGCATTAACAATAAGACGACACTAAATATTCTTGGAATTGGGGCCATTGACGAATTCCGCTTTGCCGCTCCCCGGAATGCCACTCCTGAAAAACTGTATGCCATCAGCAGCAGTCCTAACATCAACCAGTGGACTTATACAATCGGCGCGACTCTCAAACGGCTCATCAATAATGGGTACTGGAACCTTTCGATCAGTCGTAACACTTTAGATAATACAGTTGATAAGTTCATGGACAACCAGAAACCCGTCGAATCAGAAAGAACGCTGTTGATAAGGAGTAACGAGACGGAGAACAAGCTAAGGTTTGATGTCACAAAAAACAGGAGCGCCTGGAAAATTACCTATGGCCTGGTCGCCCAATACGTACAGTTTGACAACAAGTTCGACCAGGTGTTTCGCCCTGAACTAAAAGATAGCCTCGGTAACGTCGTTCAGCCGAAGACTGAGTTCAAGAGTACGACTCAAAAGAATTTTCTTCGCTACGGCGCCTTTATACAGGCCGGCAGGCGGTTCTTCAATGACCGGTTGGCTTTAAGTGGTGGAGTGAGGGCCGACGCCAACAGCCTCGAGAATGGAGAACAGAACCCGTTGAAGCAATTCAGTCCCCGCATCAGTCTGAGTTATTCTCTTTCGCAAAAACTAAATGCAAGCGCCAGCTACGGTTTGTATTATCGCTTGCCGAGCTATACCCAAATTGCTTATTCAGACGCTTCCGGAGTATTGTTGAATCCCGGCCAGTATATTAGAAGCACCCATGCTGCCGGTGGGTTTGAGTACTTACCTAACAGCGATTTTCGCATGACCTTTGAAGGATTCTATAAATGGTATAGCGACTATCCCGTAAGCATTACCGATGGGATAAGCCTTGCCAACAAAGGAACCGAGTTTGGTGCCATTGGAAATGAACCGGTGGAACAAAACGGCAAAGGGCGTGCTTACGGATTTGAACTGTTTGCTCAAAAAAAGCTTACGAAGCATTTCTTTGGCTTACTCAGTTATACTTTCTACCGTAGCGAGTTTACAGGCCTGGATGGAAAGTTGGCACCTGCGACATGGGACAACAGGCACCTGCTTAGTTACACCATGGGATATAAACTTCCTAAAGATTGGGAACTCGGTTTGAAGTTCCGCTACCAGGGCTCTGCACCCTATACCCCGTTTGACCTTGACGCAAGCCGCGCAAATTACCTCACGCTCGGAACAGGGGTTTTGAACTATACATTCGTCAATACGCGGCGACTAAAGGCTTTCAATTCGGCCGACATAAGAGTGGACAAAAAATGGAACTTCAGGAGAGCTACTCTTGACCTGTTCCTCGATGTGCAGAACTTCTATGCAGCAAAAAGCGCAGGCACGCCTCAATACACCTTCAGGCGGAATAGCGATAACACCGCGTTTATTACAACCGACGGAAAACCGGTTGAAATTGATGGTAGTAATGCGATTCCATACATATTGGACAACGTGGATGGGAATGTATTGCCTACGATTGGTTTTATAGTGGAATTCTAAAAAAGGTTTGGTTCCTTATTGTAGTAACGAAGATTACATTCAACGGCAGTTTCAGTCCTTTTGAACAGCAAGATTGTTGCGCCTGAACATCAAATTCCACAAATTTTAAACGGTAGCTTTATCGGGAGGAGGTATAATATAAATCTGATTCTTTTTGTATGGTCTTGAGAACGAATGATCTTGCTGAGCCTCAAAAACTGCCGTCAATTTTGTAGTGACCTGTTCCGATTAAACCGCTTGCTTATTGGGTAATCGGTATGCGAATTGTATTGAGGAAGCTAATAAAAAGAAAAAATGGTAAGTTCGATCGTATTAGCGGAGGATAATTTGGAGCACTGCTTCTTCTTCGGAAGGGCATTAAAAGAGGTGGACCCTTCAGTTAGTTATAGTGCCGTTCACGACGGCGACAAACTGGTACAGCTCCTGGAAAGTTATCTACCGGACCTGTTATTCCTTGATCTGGGCATGCCTTGCAAAAATGGCGTCCAGTGCATCAAAGATATCAGGGAGCAGCGGGCTTACGACTCAATGCCGATTGTCGTATTCTC
>DATDNL010000611.1:0-3026 GCA_036518315.1 Flavisolibacter sp.
CCTTTCGGTTTTCTTCCACAACGGCACATGTACACTATGCCGTTGCAGAATTAAAAGAGCATGGCTTAAACCATACCAAGGTGCACGAGGCCTTGTACGATAATTTCCTGGAGAACCGATTGCGCTTCCTTGGTCATGTGCTTAGTAACCGCCTTGAGATCAATTACGAGCTTAATACAGCCCTTATTTACATTTCGAAGATGGAGTTGTTAAAGTATGAGATTAAGACCGGCGATACCGAAGGGCTGGTCAATTATCCTTTGTCCATACAGGGGATAAAATTGGTAGGATGTGTTATTGACAGAGACGAGGAAAGGAAATGGAGCTTCCGCAGTAAGGGCGATTTTGACTGCAACGCCTTTGCCCGGAAATACTTTAACGGCGGCGGCCACTTCAATGCGTCGGGAGGAAATGACCAGGCTTCCCTACAGGAAACGATACAGAAATTCAAAAAAGCAATAAAAGAAAATAGCTCTTTATTACAATAAAAAACAATCAAATGAAATCGTCAAAGACCGTATTAAGCATTTTGGCTGTGTCGATGCTCTTTGCAGCCTGCCAGAGTGTTGAGTTCAGAAAATCGAGCGGGGGAGTGCCCTACAAAATCTTCAGCAGTAAAAAAGGGGATTCTGTCCGGGTGGGAACCATTGTAAAATATGAAGTCATTCAAAAGATAAAAGATAGTACTCTTTACAGCTCTTACGAAAGAAAACGTCCTGAGTATTTCCAGGTTAGACCTGCAGGCGAAAAGGCGACCTACGCCAATATCAAAGCGACGGTTGAAGAAGTGATTGGAAAGGCAAAAGAAGGCGACAGTATTTACCTGGCACAGGCCACGGATTCCCTGATCAAAGAGAATCCACAGCAGTCGATGTTCAAGAAAGGCCAACAGTTAGTCACAACGATCCGCATTGAAAAGGTGTATAAAAACGAAACTGATGCCAATGCCGACTATATGAAAGAGCAGGCTGCCGGTTACGAAGAAAATAAGAAGCAAGGTCTGGTGAGCTTCAAGAAAGATACAGCTGCCCAGGCTTCCATTCAAAAGGATGACAAGGAAATTGAGGACTATTTGAAGGCTCATAACATCCAGGCGGAGAAGAATGAGTGGGGCCTTTATATTGAAAGAATAACACCCGGTAGCGGACCAAAACCCAAGTTTGGGCAGTACTCTAACGTTAATTACAAGGGCATGGACCTCGCCGGCGAAGTATTTGACCAAGGCACTATGCCTGTACAGGTTGGTGTGTCCCAGGTTGTATATGGTTTCATGGAAGGTGTAAGCCAACTTAGCAAAGGAGAAAAAGCAAGGATTTATATTCCTTCAATGCTTGGCTACGGACCACAAGGCAGTCCTCCACGAATCAAGCCGAACGAGATCCTGGTTTTTGAACTGCAGGTGTTAGACATTACTGATAAAGCGCCTGCGCAGCCTCAACAACCACAGGTGCAACCCCAGCAACAACCTGCTCAACAACCTACCGACGACAAAAAACAGAAGTAGGAATTAGAAATTATTTGCGAATTTTACAACGCATTCATAAGTGAATGCGTTTTTTTATGAGTGAAGGCCCCGTTTTTAGTCCAAGAATCCGGAGAATCTGAAAACTTATGTAACGCCAAAAAAAACACTCTGTACTTCTAGTGAAACCAGATAGTTGCCTAAACAGGTGATATTAAATAAGAGCAGTTGATCCTGCTCTTTATTTTTTATACTCCGTGTAAAGCTTCACGGCCTCCATGGCTTCCCTGACATCGTGAACCCGTAATATATCAGCTCCGTTTACAAGCGCCAGAGTGTGCATGACCGTTGTTCCGTTTAATGCTTCTGCCGCGGTGACCCCAAGCGTTTTGTAGGTGGTAGCTTTCCGGGACAAGCCAACCATAATGGGTTTATCCAGGTGTTTGAAGTAAGAGAGTTCACGCAGCAGTTGAAAGTTATGGTTTGCGGTCTTGCCAAACCCGAATCCAACATCCACGATGATATCATGGATGCCCAACTTGATCAATCCAGCTATTCTGAAATTGAGGAAGTCATAAACGTCGCTTGTCACGTTACCATAGACAGGGTTTTGCTGCATGTTTTGCGGCTTGCCAAGCATATGCATCAAAACATAGGGAACCTGTAAGGCTGCGACGGTGGGAAGCAATTCTTCATCCATCACACCCGCGCTTACATCGTTAACAATTGCAGCACCGGCAGCAATGGCTTCTTTAGCTACGCTGGAATAAAAAGTATCGATGGAAAGAATTTGATCCGGAAAGTTTTTATGGATGGCCTCAACGGTGGGAATAACCCTGCCCAGTTCCTCGGCGGGAGGCAATTGCTGGCTCTTTGGCCGGGTGCTTTGACCCCCAATATCAAGGATGGTCGCCCCTTCTTTGATCATCTTTTCCGCTGTTGATAAAGCCTGATCAAGAAAGTTAACACGACTGCCTGCATAAAATGAGTCCGGAGTGGTGTTGATGATGCCCATCACGATGGGGCGATCGATCACAAGCAGTTTTCCTTTGCAGTTTAATGTGAATGACACGAATTACACGAATTGGAACACGAATTACACGAATTAAGACGAATTGCCTGGGATTTTTTTTGAAACGGATTAGAGACACGAATTAAACAAAAGTCACGAATTACACGAATTAGGAACACCAACTACAGGAAGACTCATGAATGTTACGAATTGAGAGGAACTGGAGGGATTTTTTGATTCAGTCGGCAACTGGCCGGTATTTATTTGCAATTCCACTGATTCGTGCTTTAAATTCGTGCAAATCATTATGGCGAATACAGATACTCAATACGACCTGGTCGTCAAGGAATGTGAAAACATCTTCCTGAAGAAAACGCGCGATTATGGGACTTCATGGAGGGTACTCAGGGAAATCTCGATTGTCGACCAGGTTTATATTAAGACGCAACGGATCAGGAACATACAGGAGACCGGGGAACAGAAAGTTGGTAACATTGGTGATGATATTCGTAGTGAATTCATAGGAATCATTAATTATTCTATCATCGGTCT
>DATDNL010000612.1:0-10365 GCA_036518315.1 Flavisolibacter sp.
CTCCTTCTTGCCCTAATACTCTTTTGCTGTACCGTCGCATTCTCACAAAGCCAATTGATAGTTCAAAGCAGCAGCAAAGGTCTTTACATCCAACATAAGGTTTCTCCCAAAGAAAACTTCTACTCAATAGGACGGCTTTACCATATCTCCCCAAAAGAAATTGAATCCTTTAACGGCCTTGACATGAACAAAGGGCTGGTCGTTGGGCAGGAACTAAAGATCCCCTTAAACGCAGGCAACTTCTCCCAGCATTCTGCCAAAGGCCAACCGGTCTATTATGTGGTGGGACCTAAAGAAGGCTTATATAAAGTGAGCCAGAAAAACAATAACGTCCTGATGGCCGATCTCCGCAAATGGAATAAACTCTCTAAGGATAATATATCCGCTGGCGAAAAACTGATCGTTGGCTTCCTGGCTGCCTCTGAGACTAACAATACCGTGGCTCAAACGAAAGAACCTGCCGTCAAACAAGAAGAGGTAAAACAACCGGTTGAAGAAAAGAAGGAGCCGGTGATAACGAAGCAGGAAACAGCAAACCTTCCAAAAGAAGAAATCGCGAAAAAGCAAGAGCCGGAAAGGAAACCGGAACAGCCTGTCACTCATCCAACCAGCAGCCAGGTATCGAACGTTTCAATGACCGAAGGAAGCGGCGGCTACTTCAAACCCCAGTTCGACCTGCAAGTAAAGACCCAACCTGTTAAGGCCGATCAGACTGCCTCCGCCGGCATCTTCAAGACCTCGAGCGGCTGGCAGGACGGAAAGTATTATGCCCTGATGGATAACGTGGAACCGGGAACCATAGTTAAAGTGGTCAATCCAACAAACAATAAAGCCATTTACGCTAAGGTGCTCGGCGAGATGAGCGGCATTCGTCAAAACCAGGGTTATGATGTTCGCATCAGTAACGCGGCTGCATCTGCACTTAATGTTTCCGAAACGGATAAATTTATTGTACGGGTAAACTATTAGTCGCGGGCGTGCGAACTGTCAACCAATCATCACAATTCAAGGGCTGGAATAAATCCATTGTCTATTTTCAATTTTAAACAATAACATGAAGCGCATCCTCTTATTACTTCCATCAACCTTTATTGCGGGCCTTCTCTTTGCACAAATGGCCCAGGAGGCCGTCACACTGTCGAGGCCCGAGTTCCTTGACATCAAAACCGTTAAGGCCACATCTGTAAAGAACCAGGCAATGACCGGCACCTGCTGGTGTTTCTCTACCACCTCACTGGTCGAGAGCGACGAGATCCGCAAAGACAAGCAGGAGATTGATTTGAGTGAGATGTATACGGTTCGTAACATCTATATTGAGAAAGCAAAGAATTATGTTCTTCGCCAGGGCCATGCTCAATTTGGTGAAGGTGGCCTGGGCCACGATATGATCCGTTCAACAGCCACCTACGGTGCTATTCCTCTTTCAGCCTATACGGGGCTGGTAAATGGACAAACTCAATACAATCACCAGGAGTTGTTTGGAAAGCTTCAAAGTTATTTGGATTCTGTTCTAAAGAAACAGCCGATCAGCTCTAACTGGATGGATGGATATACGAAGCTCCTGGATCAATATCTGGGCACTCCTCCGGCTGAGTTTACCTACAACGGTAAAAACTATAACCCGAAATCCTTTGCTAAAGAGGTTTTGCATTTTAATGCCGATGATTATGTAAGCCTTACTTCTTTTACTGACCATCCTTTTTATAGCTCCTTCATATTACCTGTGCCCGATAATTTTGCAAACGGCTCTTTCTATAACGTTCCATTGAACGAATTGACTGATGTTGTAAAAGAGGCGGTAAATAAGGGGTACAGTGTTTCCTGGGATGCTGATGTGAGCAACATCGGCTTCCGCCAAATGCAAGGATTGGCATTGAACCTCGATCCCTCAGTAAAGTATACGAGGGAAATGATAAGCACCAGCACCAAAGAGATGCCGTATGATGCAACAATTCGGCAGCGGTTATTCGAAAACCTGACTACCCAGGACGATCACCTGATGCATATTGTGGGAACTGAGAAGTCGAAGGAAGGTAAAACTTTCTTCGTCGTGAAAAATTCATGGGGTAAGGTTGGTCCTTTCGACGGATATATTAATGTCTCCGAAGCTTATTTTGGCATAAATACGATTAGCGTTGTGGTGCCAAAGGCAGCCTTGCCAAAAGACTTATTGGCAAAGCTTCACTAATAATGAACGAGATTATGAGAATGCCCGTCCTTTGGATGGGCATTTTTGTTAAGCACTGTACAATAACAATTCTTCACTTGTACTGTCAGCTCGAAAGTTCTTCACATAGGTGAAACCTATTTTCTCCAACAGCTTTATAGACTTTGTATTGGCAGGTAAAGTGATAGCTAGAATCGTGGAGAACTTAAGATCATTCTTTGCATACGTCAAAACTGCACTGCCTATTTCAAATCCGTAACCCTTCGAAATGTATTCGGGTAAAAATGCAAAACCGAGATCCGGATGTTCAAGCGTATCCCTCCTGAGGATCCCACACATTCCAATTGACACACCGTCCCTTGTTTCGACCATAGACAAACCAAAACCATTCTGTTCGTAGCTTTTCATGGGGCCGTTCTTAAGGTAATTCTCAGCTTGTTCTTTTGTTTTAACGTTTCGATCGCCGATGAATTCGAGCCAGCCGGGGCTATTCAATAACTCAATAATAAATGGGCTGTCACCAAGGTGAAACTGCCTCAGGCGAAGTCTCTCTGTTTCTAAGACAAACGACTGTGTGGTATTGCTAAGGTTCATTGCGCGGTTGACAATTTGTGGCCTCTTAAAAAGTCTTCTACCAACATTTTTTTCTTACCCTCCAGTTGCAGTTCTTTACATAGAATATATCCATCTGCACAGGCAAACTTTAAATAATGCTTTCCATCCGTTTCAAAGCCTCCCGGGCCAATAGCAGGTTTTGCCTGTTCTATTTCACTCCGATAGATCTTCAGAAGCTTATCATTCAGATGCGTAAATGCACCCGGGAAAGGAGAGAGGCCCCTTATGAGATTGTGAACTTCTTGAACTCCTTTGCTCCAATCGATCTTACAAGTCTCAGTAAATATCTTTGGCGCATGTTTCAATGTCGGCTGACTGCTTGTATTCTCTTGGACTGAGCGTTGAACATTGAACATTGACCATTGGGCATTCACTGTTGCCCCCTGCGGCTTCTCCTTCAATGTCCCTTCTGCCAGTCCCTTCACTGTCGTCACCAACACAGTCGCGCCCAGGTCTTTTAGTTTGTCATGTACCTCGCCTGCGGTTTCATTCGCTCCAATGGCAATTCTTTCCTGTAACAAAATATCTCCCGTATCGATCTCGTGTTTCAGTTTAAAGGTGGTTACACCCGTTTCCTTGTCCCCATTTATGATGGCCCAGTTGATCGGCGCCGCACCACGATACTGGGGAAGTAAGGAGGCATGCACGTTGATGGTTCCCATAGGAGGCATGTTCCAGACAGCTTCAGGCAACATTCTGAAGGCTACAACCACCTGCAGGTCGGCTTTCAGCGCACGCAGTTCTTCGAGGAAGTCCGGATTCTTTAGTTTCACTGGTTGTAAGACCTTCAAGCCTTTCTCAGTGGAATACTTTTTAACAGCACTCTCCTGCAACTTCAGTCCACGCCCGGCAGGTTTGTCCGGCGCAGTAATGACACCGACGATCTTACATCCGGAGCTAACTAAAGCATCCAAAGACGCTACGGCAAATTCAGGCGTCCCCATGAAAACGATTCTTAAATCACGATAATCCATCAAAGAAAATTGTTGGCAAAAGTCAATTGCTTACTCTATTCAAAATCAGGGTAGAGCAAATATTTTTTTCTGATCTTCTTAAATTCCGAGAGCTTAGGTTCCCAACTCGCACGTATTTCCTCTTCACTCTTCCCTTCCTTAATCTGCTTCATCAATTCGTCTGTGCCCGCCAGTCGGTTAAACCCATTGTCTTTCTTAAAGAAATTTTCTTTGTCAGGGAAAAGCTTAAAGGCCTGGAGCAAATACTTCAGTTGCAAACGGCCATCGATCATTTTCAAAACCTCTTCCGGCGTACCGCTCACATTCCATCCGTAGCACACCTTGTCTTTGTATTTCGGACTGGGTGCTCCCTCCGTGGCATGGGGCGTAAAACTAAACAGGTTCTTTGGCAATGAAGGATGCCCGACCCACTCGAAAGGCTTAGGCGTTCCGCGACCCTCACTGATTACGGTCCCTTCAAACAAGCAATGCGAAGCATACCAATATACCGACTGTATCTCCGGGATATTGGGCGATGGCTTCACCGGCAATACGTATTTGCTTTTGTGCGTGTAATTACTGCATTCTATCACTCTCAACTGGAAGAATTTCGCCCCCGATGTATATCGCGCAGCAATGATTCTTTTATACGCTTCATTCGCATCCTTATTCAGCCAGCCTTCGTGCAACAACATTTCTGCATATTCACCGATGGTCATTCCGTAGACTATCGGAATCGGCTGCATCCCCACAAAGGATTTGAACTTTGGATCCAATACAGGTCCATCAACATAAAAGCCATTTGGATTAGGCCGGTCGAGGATGATGAGTGGAATATTGTTCTCAATCGCCGCTTCCATGTACAGCTGCATTGAAGAAATGAAGGTGTAAAACCTGGTACCGACATCCTGTATGTCATAAACCATTATATCAACATCTTTCAGGTCTTCCTTGCTCGGCTTGTTTTTCTGTCCGTAGAGTGAAACAATGGGAATACCGGTGGCCTTATCAACAGTGGTCTCAACCTTGGCGCCATCTGGTGCGTTACCACGAAAACCGTGCTCAGGGCCAAAGGCGACCTTGATGGTGACGCCGAGTTTAATGAGGGTGTCAACGAGGTGAGTATTGCCAACCATTGCCGTGTGATTCGCAAACACGGCTACGCGTTTTCCTTTTAGCAAGGGAAGGTACTCGCTCAACCGTTCGGCCGCGGGTGTAATGGATGAGTTGCTCTTATCAACTTTAATCTTGGTTTTGCTATTGCCGGCCTTGGTCTTAACCTTCTCTTTCTGAGCCTGGCAAGTTGCTGCCATCGAAAGACAACAAATAGAAATAAACAGGTATTTTAAATACATCATAGTCACTTTGAATAACTCAAAGTAAAGTAAAATTTGAAGGGCAACAGCCTAAAGATTAGTAACTTGCCGATCCTGCTTTGAACATTTCCTGCCATGCCCCACCTGGTTTTTGCAGTACTTGTGCGATGCAAATAAATAAGCAATTAGAAACAAAAAAATAAAACATGCAACAAGCACAACAAGGCGACAAAGTGAGAGTGCATTACCATGGCACCCTGCGTACGGGCGAAACCTTTGACAGTTCAGAAGGACGTGAACCTCTTGAATTTACTGTCGGTAGTGGCCAGGTGATCAAGGGCTTCGATGAAGGTGTGAAAGGAATGAACGTGGGCGAGAAAAGAACATTGGAGATTGGCGTTCAGGATGCCTATGGTGAAACCAACCAGGATTTGATCATCGAATTCCCGAAGGCGCAGTTTCCTGCCGAAATGACTCCCGAAGTCGGCCAACAACTGATGATGAGTAACGGTTCGGGACAATCGTTCCCCGTCACCATCAAAGAGATTAAAGAAGATTCAGTTCTGTTGGATGCCAATCACCCATTGGCCGGCCAGGACCTAATATTCAATATTGAACTGGTAGAAATCGTCCCCACGTCACGCATCATTATGCCAGGACAATAATCCTACATTCAAATCTTAAATTCTATAACGATAAAGCACTCACCAAATGAGTGCTTTATTATTGTTATTTGTCTAACGATCTTATTCGCGAAAGTCAGCGTGCTTACGGTCCAATGTTGAAGCACTTTACAATCCGTGTAAATCCGTCCGATCCATCGCATCCGTGTTCCCCATGCCCGATCAAACAAAGTCTCTCTTCCTAAATGAAAACTCGCACCTTGTCATGCCGAACCTTGTGCTGAATTCATTTCAGTATGGTTTCGGCAACTTTCTCTGCGACTTTAACCCAAGTATTAAGATAGTAGACCAGAGGCCAACAATGACTTTCAAATCTGTGTAAATCCCTCCCATCCATCCGATCCGTGTTCCCAAACGTTAAGCCAACTCTTTCTCCCGCTCACCAATCCGAACGGTACTCATTGCAGGTCTTCCTCTTCTTAACCACCATCCCAGCCAAATGCCCGTTAGTCCCCATGCAACCACCGCATCAAGGAAGTAAGCCCAGATATCAAACGTCTTATACCAGATAAAGCCTGTATATGGTTCATTTAAGAATGCAATTAGCCCCACAGCTATAGCAGCTGCTAAAATGGTTCCGAATCCGGGAGCAGTCATTCTGGCAACCAGCCAGCAAAACAATAACACAATAACCACATTGACCAAAAAGCCACGAACCATATTCATGATCATTGCACTTGTGTTATTCGCCGCCGAATTATGGTATTCAATCCTGGCCCAAGGTTTACCGTCCGAAACTTTCATAGCTGCTTCCATTTCCTCGCGGCTCGCTGTAGAAGGCAGTGACGGTAGTACATATCCTCCCTCTTTCAAGCCCTGTCCGTTCAGGAAACTCAAAATTGCATCCTGCTTATCGGTATAATCTTGCGCAGGCCTATGAAAATTGATGGCGCCAAAAGAGAGAAACTGCCAAATGAAAATAATGACGGCGCCCACTACGGAGCCAATGATCGCTTTTTTCATGTTAAAAGGTTTTGGTTAATGGTAAGGTACGTATACTTCCATTTTTATCCAATGGTTCTATTGCAATCACTAATTTCGGGGCTCAAATTTTCTCCATGTTCGATAATTACCAATTCACAGCATCTGAACGGTTCATGAGATATGTGCAGGTGGACACACAAAGCGATCCACAGTCAAACACCCATCCGACATCTGAAAAACAAAAGAACCTATCCAAAATATTGGCCGAAGAATTAAAGCAAATCGGGGTTGCTGACGCAGAGATGGACGAATACGGGTATGTCTACGGAACTATTCCGTCCAACACCGAAAAGAAAGTGCCCGTCATCTGCTTTTGCGCTCATGTGGATACGGCGCCGGATGCCAGCGGAACAGGAGTGAAACCCATACTTCACAAAAAATACAACGGGCAGGATATCGTCTTGCCCGACGACAAGAACCAGGTACTTCGCAAATCAGATTTCCCTTACCTGCAAGACTTAATGGGTCATGATATCATTACTGCGAGTGGTACCACCTTACTCGGCTCCGACGACAAAGCCGGTGTTGCCGAGATCATGGATGCTGCCAATTTCCTCATCACCCACCCGGAAGTAAAACACGGAACTATTAAAATCCTATTTACGCCCGACGAAGAAGTGGGCAAGGGAACCGCGAAGGTCGATCTTCAAAAGCTGGGTGCCGACTATGGATACACACTCGATGGCGGCGAAGCCGGTTCACTCGAAGATGAAACCTTCAGCGCCGATGCCGTTCAACTCGTTATCAATGGAGTCATCACCCATCCAGGTTACGCCAAAGGAAAAATGGTTAATGCCTTGAAGATAGCAGCAGATGTTTTGGCTTCTTTGCCCAGAGCCGAGCTTTCGCCCGAAACAACCGACGGAAAACAGGGATTCATTCACCCGATTCGTGTCGACGGTATAGCCGAAAAAGCAACCATCGATTTTATCATCCGCGACTTCGTAACAGAAGGATTAAAGAAGAAAGAAGACTTTCTCCTGGGCGTTGTAGAAATGGTGATGGAGAACTATCCCACTGCTAATTTTCAATTCAACGTGCAGGAGCAGTACCGCAACATGAAGGAAGTGCTGGACCAACATCCACGGGTGGTAGAACATGCAAAAGAAGCAATCACACGCAGCGGTTTGAAGGTGAAGATGGAAAGCATTCGCGGGGGAACGGATGGCAGCCGGTTATCGTTTATGGGCCTGCCTTGTCCTAACTTGTTTGCCGCCGAACAGGCTATCCATTCCAAGCTGGAATTCATCAGCGTGCAGGACATGAATAAAGCCGTAGAAACAATCGTTCATTTAGCAAAAATCTGGGAAGAAAAAGCATGAAGAAGGTGTTGTTTATCGACAGGGATGGAACATTGATCCAGGAATTTCCACCAACCTATCAAATTGACTCGTTCACCAAGTTGATCTTCTATCCACATGTATTTAAGTACATGACGAAGATTGCGGAAGAACTGGATTACGAATTGGTGTTGGTTAGCAACCAGGATGGTATGGGAACCGAAAAGTTTCCTGCAGACCAATTCTGGCCTGTACATAATTTGGTCATGAGCAGTTTTGCAAATGAGGGCGTGATATTTACCAAAGAACTCATCGACCCAAGTGTGCCCGAGGACCACTCTCCAAACCGCAAACCTAGAACGGGAATGTTCACGGACTATTTGAACAACCCTGCCTACGACCTTAAAAACTCTTTCGTTATCGGCGATCGTATCACTGATGTTCAATTAGCAGTGAACCTTGGGTGTAAAGCCATTTGGCTTAAGAATAATCCCAACCTTGGAAGCAAGGAAATAACATCCTCTGAAGAAGAACTGGAACAGGCAGTGTCATTGGAGACAAAGAACTGGAAAGATATTTATGAATATTTACGTTCCGGTCTCCGCAAGATCACCCATGTACGCAAAACAAACGAAACAAACATCTCAATAGAACTTAACCTTGATGGATCCGGTAAAGCCAATATCAACACCGGCCTTGGTTTCTTTGACCACATGCTCGACCAGATTGCAAGACATGGAATGATTGACCTTAACATTCATTCCCAAGGCGACTTACATATTGACGAACACCATACCATTGAAGATACGGGCATTGCCCTCGGCGAGGCCTTTACTAAAGCACTCGGTAATAAACGCGGAATCGAACGTTACGGTTTTGCTCTTCCTATGGATGAAAGCGAAGCCAAAGTTCTTCTTGATTTTGGTGGAAGGAACTGGATCGTTTGGAACACAAGTTTCAGCCGTGAAAGGGTAGGAGACATGCCCACCGAGATGTTCTTTCATTTCTTCAAATCATTCTCTGATGCAGCAAAATGTAATCTTAATATCGAATGCCGCGGCGAGAATGAACACCATAAAATAGAGGCGATCTTTAAAGCCTTTGCGAAAGCGATTAAGATGGCCGTCAAGAAAGATCCTTTAAAAGATTACTTGCCTTCCACCAAAGGCGTTCTTTGACGATGCTATTGCGGATAATAGTGTGGTCTTTCTTTGGTTTTAAACTAAGGCTTATAATCAATTGTCTAACTACCAATCAAATCATTGTTTCCGCAGAACTTTTTTAGTAAACTTGCTCTAATGCCGACAGACTGTCAAAATATAATTCTGTACGTCCACCTCTACCTTTTGCCTTTCACCTTCAACCTTCCCTTACAGGCACCTTATAGGCACCTTACAGGCACTTTACAGGCACTTTACTAAATAGATAAGCTTAGTCCAACATTAGTCCAACTGTACCCCAAACAGCACCCTCCCTCTGGAAGCACTATGCCTACCCTATGCCTAATCTAAGTACCCCAAGTAGCCAGTCTACTTGAACATTGAACGTTGAACATCGAACATTGAAACTTCAACATCCTACTCCCGTGAACGACCCGAACCTCGAACTTTCTCCCCAAAACGACCCACCTAATCGACTCACTCAACCAATCAACCATTCAACTACTCCTAAACGACTCGAACTACAAACCACAAACTACAAACTGTATTAAGTTCCTCCCTAATTCGTAAACCCTTGCCCCTGCTGCTTTCCAGGTGGGTCGCACAATTGGCACAATTGTTTATTTCTACATAAAAGTGTGGAACTAAAAACTTGGGGTTATGAAAACGCTATTTGTTTTACTGGCAGGAACTATTCTTACAAGCTTCGTTAACAAGCCCGTTGACAACGATGATCTCGACGGTTATTGGATGGGCTACTATCGCTCCGACATTAACAAGGAAAAAGTCATTGTTAAACTGGATGCAAACGACCGCATGGATTTTTACACTGGCGGCATTGACGATCGCACAAGACTACAAGGCACTTACAAAATCGACGGTGATTCAGTTTCCTTCAGCTATAAAACAGTCGACGGGGAACTAGTGGTAATGCAAGGACATTTTAATCACAGGAAGACTTACATGGATGGCGTATGCAGAACGAATGATAAGCCAACTGGTAGTTTCTATCTCGAGAAGCAAGACCTGGAAGAACGATTTGTAGAACCTTAGTATCTGCGTCTCACCTTTTAAACCTTAAACCCTTAAACCCTATACCTTAAACCTTAAACCTACTGCCTGTAAATCTTTCCATCCTTCATCACGAAAACCACCTTGCGGATGTCTTTGATAGTAGTGGACGGGTCACCATTCACGGCGATGATAT
>DATDNL010000613.1:0-2441 GCA_036518315.1 Flavisolibacter sp.
ATCATTGCCGACCATTTTATCAAAGATGCGGACGCATTTTGGTCCACCGTAAAAAACAAGATGGACGAAATACCAAAAGAACTTCATTTACATGCCGTGTATCCTTCAAATGATATGATGAGAGCCGTATGCGTCTGGGATGCCGAAAACGTTGAGACCGTCGACGAGTTCCTTACCAAGACCTTTGGAGACGTTGTGCGCAATGAATGCTACAAGGTGAATACAGAAGTTGCCGTCGGCTTACCTAAAGTAGAAATGGTTTAATAGAAGGTCCCGCAACAGCGGGATCTTTTATTTAGAGAGTTAATTGGAGGCTTTTCCCCGGGCCGTACAAGGCTTTTCCACTCCTGGTGCCAAGATGTTTTTCATCTTCGACAACAACTTGCCCATTTACAATTACATACTTAAAGCCTTTGGAGTAAGCATGTGGCTTTTCATATGTAGAAAGGTCCTGCACTTCTTTTTCATCAAATATCAATACGTCGGCAGCATAGCCTTCTTTTAGAAGACCCCTGTCGTTTAGTGCAAACTTTCCCGCAGGCAGCGAGGTCATTCTGCGAACCGCTTCTTCGAGGGAAAGAATTTTCTTGTCTCTGACGTATTCGCTCAACACTCTTGCGTTGGTTCCATATCCTCTTGGATGCGGGTTGCCCTGTCCCCATACTCTTATGCCCGCATCACAGGCAAAACTGTTGAATGGATATTTCATGATGCGTTCCACATCTTCATCACTCATTCCATGGAACACCATACCCGCGCCGCCCTTTTGCATCATATCCATCACCGTTTCGGTTTCAAACTTTGCTTTGTGCTTGCGATGCATCATCAGGTTTACCTGTTCGATGCTCTTTCCATTGAACGTGGTGTCGGCACGGTAATAGGCCACTACGGGATAACTAAAGTGCTTCAGCTTTCTTTTCTTTAGCCTGCCAAGCATATAATTGGTAACATACTTACGCGTCTCCGGGCGTGACAACCTTGCATTGATGGAATCCTGCCCGTCGGATAGGATCTCGTCTGGAAGCAAAGTCCCCAAATTAGTACTGCTGGCTGTGTAAGGATATTGATCGATAGTGACATCAATGCCTTCTTCCCTTGCTTTGATGATCATCGGCACTGTCTCTTTGCTTCGTCCCCAGTTTTGTTGACCGCTTAATTTGAAGTGAGAGATCTCCACCGGCATGTGGGCTTCCTTGCCGATGTACAGTGCCTCATTGATGGCCTGCACTACGCTGTCGCCCTCATCTCTCATGTGAGAAGCGTATACACCCTTGTAACGAGAGGCAACCTTCGCCAGTCGCAACACTTCGTCTGTGTTAGAATAAGCGCCCGGAATGTAGATGAGTCCTGTACTGAATCCAACTGCACCATCTTGCATGGCCTGGTCAACAATGGCTTCCATTTTTTGGAGTTCTTCTTCCGTTGCCTTGCGATTGGCCAGGCCCATAACGGCTTTGCGAACGTCATTGTGTCCAACGAGCGTGGCTACATTGATGGACAGCTTTATCGAATCAATTCTTTCCAGGTATTTCCCAATGTCTGTGTTGGATGAACCGCAGTTGCCGGTTATTACAGTAGTAACTCCATCATGGATGAAGTTATCGGCTGTCGGTGTTTTCAGTTCATCACCCTCTATATGTGTATGAACATCTATAAAGCCGGGGCAGACGATCATGCCCTTTGCATCAATGGTTTTGGCTGCAGTAACATGGGAAAGGTTGCCGATCTTCAAAATCTTGCCATCCTTTATGGCTACATCTCCATAGCGCCAGGAGTTACCGGTGCCATCCAGTATCCTTCCGTTTGTGATTAAAATGTCGGCACTAACCTGCGCCGATAAAAAATGTACGGCGCATAGAGCAGCAAACAGCAGCAAAGACTTCATGCTTAAAATTAAGCACTACAGGTAACTTAGCCACCATTGCTTATGGGTTTGTTTATACTCGCTAAACCATTTACAGAGTGGATAGAGCGATAAAAAGACAAAGATCCAAACAAGATAGACCACACCTAAGGAATAGCCCTCGCCCGGTATAAGGAAGTTAACAGGTTCGTCACTTGTGTGCAGGCCTTGTGCAAAGGTGTGCCCACGCATAAAGAAAGCAGCTGTACACAGCAGGTGGATCAGGAAGAAATGCAATACATAATAGAAAAAGGGGACCTTGCCATAGACCGTAATAAACTTTGTTACCCCGTTTTTCACATTACCCCACAGGGCGATAAATAGGATTGCCGGTCCAATCGTCATGCACATGTACAGGAGTGATGGTGGATATTTTACTGTATTCACGAACGACATTAGTGTGAACACCGCATTCTTCTGAACAGACCAGTGTGAAGCATCACCGTAAAGGTTGGTAGCCCTCAGGGCGATGAAAAACAGTATGATCCCGAGTCCCAGCCTCGTGAGAACTTTCCTTCGTTGAGCTCCTTCATAACTC
>DATDNL010000614.1:0-4821 GCA_036518315.1 Flavisolibacter sp.
ATCGTAAACCAAAGAAACATGATAGGGCCAAAAGAAGCTCCGACAACCCTCGTTCCAAATCGTTGGAAAATGAATAACAACAGTAGAATAACGAGCACGATTTCAATGACAAGATTGTTGCCGGGAACAATGTGTCGTTCCATTCCTTTCACCATATTAAGCCCCTCGATCGCCGAAGTGACAGTAATCGGCGGAGTAATAATGCCGTCGGCTAATAAGGTGCCGGCGCCAATGATCGCCGGGTATACCAAATTCTTTCCATACCGTCGAACCAGTGCATACAACGAAAACACGCCACCCTCACCGTGATTGTCTGCTTGCAGCGTGATGATCACATACTTGAATGTGGTCTGCAAAGTCAGCGTCCAGAAAATGCAGGAGATAGCACCGAAAACGAGGTCTTTGTTGATGGTGCCTCCCTCAGTAAGGATCGTTTGAAACGTGTACAGCGGAGATGTACCTATATCACCGTAAATGATTCCCAACGCTACTAACAAGCCGGCAATAGATATCCGTTTGTAATGCGAAGAAGACATATAGCAATAGATGTTTCATAAAGTTAACTACTGCTATGTTACGATTAATGTCTACGTTCCTTTTCTATCTATTGAACCTATCAAAAGTTTGCGTGGTGCCACCTTACAAGATGACTGACGGGCTTTTTAAATCCCTCTCGGCCCCTTACTATTAATGGCTCTCAAAATACATGAACCGCCGCACCGGAAGCGTTCAGTTCAAACATTGTTCTTCCATTGCTATAGCCGGGATGGTCACGGTCATTACACAGCCATTTCCAGGAGCGGTTTCAACTTCTACAACGCCGCCAAATGCCTTAGCCCTGCTGATAATATTGTTTATGCCCATTCCGGTCGTTTTAGCCGAGGCGTCAAATCCCTTTCCATTGTCTCTTACCGACAGTATTACTTTGCCATCTTCTTTGAAAAGTGAAATCCAGGCCTTTGTTGCCTGTGCATGCTTTATGATATTGTTTATTTGTTCCTGCAAAATCCGGTAAAGAGTAAGCTTCTGGCTCATGATTACACCGGTATATTCCTTATGGTCGAACTCAAATTCCAGTTTGGTTGAGAAAGAAACGGTTTCTATCAATGCGTTTATCGAATCAACCAATGACCTGGTTCCTAAAGTTGGTGCAGATAGCTGGTGGGAAAGGTTCCTGATTTCGATAATGGTACTGTTGATCAGTTGCATGCTTCTTGGAATGAAGGGATTGTCTTCCTCTTTAGAAGCCATTTCGAGGTAAAGTTTTACAGTCGTAAGAACCTGGTTTACGTTATCGTGAAGTTCGCGGCCTATCCATTCGCGTTCGCGTTCCTGGACAGTGATCATTTGTTCGGTCAACAGGCGCTGGTATCTTGCTTCTTCCTCCGCTAACCTCAAAGACAGCTTTCTACGATGGAGGATGATTTGTATAATCAAAAAAGAAAAGAGGACGATCAGGACCGAAGTAACAATTCTAGGGATAATATACCGGGGTTGCCTTTGCGTAAATTCGGCAAGGATGTCGGCCTCGGAACTTCCTATAGTGGCAATTATGGGGTACTCCTTTAGCTTCCGATAACTGAACCAGGTTGGTATGTTCCTTATGGCATCGGGTGCAAAATAGAAGCTGTCGGGATGATTTCTTACATGAACGAACAGGGGACTTTTATGTATATCTTCTCCTGAACTCTCGACCGAACCGGTTCTCCTGGCGTAAGTGATCCCATCAGGCGAAATCAACGAAACGATGTCGTGTGGGAGCAGGTCCGTCTGCGCATACAGGGACGTCAATTCGGACGGCTGAATTTGAAGCGCCACAATACCAGCAAAACCACCACTTTTATCATAGAGTCGCCGGCTTATTACGATGACAGGCCTCCCAATTGTCTTTGAAAATACGGGTTCGCTGATCACCAGCGAATCAGTTTTGTTTTGGGAATGGAAATCAAAATTAGAGCGACCTGGAAAATCCATTGCATTGTCACTACTATTGACATTTGTCATTTTCAACTGGCCATCCCGGCCAATAATTGAAACACAGTCGTCAAGGTCTTGGTTTATCGAGATGCTTTGTAATAATTTTTTCAGATTCAGAGAATTACCCTGGTCTGCATATTCCATCTTTACAACTTGTAATACCGCGTCCGCATTGTGAAGTGTCCTGATGGCATACTGTTCGAGCGCCACAGCGAGGTTTGAATTCCTGTTGACTGCAAATCGAATCGTGTCCTTTTTGTCAAACGATCTTTGGCGCAAATAGCTCACCCAGATAAGTGCTAACAGTAAAAGACAAAGTATTGAAACAGGCAAAATAACCCGGCTTTTTTTAGATTTCAGGCTATTCATCGCTGCTCGTTTTGGTGGGTAAAAAGAAGAAAGCGCAATGCCCGTGCAGCTTTAATATCCGTTTTTTCATAGCAGATAGTAATTGGATTTTTATGAAAATAGGCATAAAAATCACGCAATACAAATTCAGACCAATAACGGTAGTGAAGCAGTTGGATGATTTTGAAGATGGTTTGGCTGGCCGGGAAAAGCAAATGATCCTCGGCGTAGTTGAATCTTCCTCTTGTTCCACTTATGCTATTATCTTATATCTTATTAATAAGCCGGCTAAGTAGTCTAAGTAGTTTATTTAGACCGCCACTTAACCAACCTAAGTGCGTTCATACGTAAAAGATGAGGGCTTCCGTTAGTACATTTCCCATCAAATGAATTCATGTTTGTTTCTTTCAGCCCCTCGATCCACTAAAATCTTATCCACAGGTCTTTGATTATTAGGTTCATTATCATTGGCTTACGCCTTGCAATAAAAATTAGATGTGGTTTTTACCCATTATCTGGTAAAACTACTTGCATCTGAAAAAAACGCATTATAGCTTTGCGTCAGCATAAGCAAAAATAGTAAGGCGAATCACTTAGAAAACACTAACTACTTTGCTTAGCAACCCTAAGAAAACATTTAAAGATCCGTACCATGAACAAATTCTACCTGCTTATCCTGTTTATCCTTGCATCCCACTTTTCGTTTGCAGCCCCCATCATTAAATCAATCAATAGCGGTAACTGGAACCAGGCCTCTACCTGGAACTTAAACCGTATACCTCAGAACGGGGATACTATCGTACTGGCTTCTGGTAATATTGTTACTATAAGTGATGATGAGGTTTTAACTGCACCGTCCTTTCTGAAAATATATGGTAAGCTCTATTTCCAGAACAACAACTCAACCTTGAGTCTTCCCGCAAATTCTTTCGTTTGGGTCTTTGCAGGAGGTATGATCCAGGGCGTATCTGCTTCAGAAAAATTAAGATTGAACAATACAATTATTTATAGCGGTAACCAGGAACCTGTTTACGGACCAATGATGGCTTCTGTTGCATCTAATGGTTTCGCTGCGATGGTCAATTCATCTTCTGTTGTACTCCCCGTAAAATTTATTGACTTCACGGTCACTTCAAGAAACAACACGGCCGTTATTCAATGGTCAACTTCAGGGGAAGTGAGTGTTGGCAGGTATGAAGTTGAGAGAAGTATCGATGGAAGCAATTGGACCTTTGTTTCTACTGTATCTCCAAAAGGTAGTAACCAACAAAACAACTACACCTACATCGACAGCAAGGTTTCCGGTAACTATATGTATTATCGTGTCAAAGAAGTTGATGCCAATGGTAATGCCACGTTCACTTCTACAAGCGGTCTTAGGCTCCATACCGAAAGCTCACAGGTGGTGATTGCCTCTGTATCGAACAAACTGCTCCTGCAATTTCCAGCTGCGGTAAACGGTAATGTTGTGATTCGCTTTGTCAATCTTAACGGGCAGGTGCTGGATCAACAAACCATCTCTAACCCGGCAGGGCAAATTGTTATGAATACAAACCTCAAAGGCAACTGTATAGTTTCTGTATCAAATGGCCAGGACATTAACCTTGCAAAGCAAATCATTCTCTAATCCTCTCTACTTAACGAACAGTCGAACATCGAACGTCGAGCCTGGAACAGTAAGTCTAAACTGCAACCCTTAAACGAACTGCAAACTCAAAGCTTAAAACCTAAGCTTAAAACTTAAAACTTTTCGCATATTTGTACACGTGAGTTAACAATGGTCGGTATGCATTAGCTTAGAAACAAACGGAAGATAAAACACTTATAACAGCAGTCTTATAAAATGATTGCCATCAATGAAACTAATGATGATTGTCATTGCTAAGCAACTTCCCTCATCCATAAATTTGCCACAATTTATCTATACATATATCATCTTCTCTCTTCTTTGAATTTGAAATCTTCGACAAAAGCGTTTAGTCCTGCTTCATGAAACTTTGACCCACCCTTCAAGACAAAACATAGTTTCAGTAACCTGAAAAATGCAATAACTGGTTGAGGAGAACCTTATCGACCGGTGAATGGCAATTTTGTGATTCCCACTTTGGATTCACCCTGGTATAGTGTTGTTTCCGGTTGTAACACTTTCCTTCCGTTACTGCTGTTGACTGTACTACCTAACAGTTAAATGCACATTTATGAAACAGCTTTACCGCCCGCTGAATTGCTTATCCGATGTTGCAGATGCAAACGCAAGAACAAACAAACAGTTCTCTTTTTTCAATCACGTACACAAAATACTTTGCCTGCTGTTAGGTATTTTGTTGCTAGTGCCGATGCTTAGTTTCGGAAAGGACAAGAAGCCTTTTTTCGACTGGGCCGATGATGCTGGTTATTGGACTGTAACCTACAATAAGGACACTGGGTCTATTGATATCCATCTTTTGTATTATGATCACAAGACAGCTGGTGAGGAGGATGGCTGGCTCAAGGCTA
>DATDNL010000615.1:0-2704 GCA_036518315.1 Flavisolibacter sp.
GCCGTCATTCTGAAATATGAGCAAGAGGGGCAGATCGTTGGCTGCGTGTATCTACAGAAAAAAGGCGATCGCCTTTACCTTGGAATGCTCTCCGTGTCACCCGAAATCCAGGCACAAGGCATTGGAAAGAAGTTATTGAAAGCGGCAGATGAACATGCTAAAAACAATAATTGTTCTGTTATCGAAATGACCGTCATATCGGTGCGACATGAGCTCATTGCATGGTATGAACGCAACGGATACCACAAGACTTCAAAGCGGGAACCTTTTCCGAATGATGGAAGATTTGGCAATCCACGACAGGATTTGGAGTTCGTCTACCTGGAAAAGACCGTCTAGCCCCTTTGTTCATAACTTATTACTTACAACCTATTACTTACAACTTATTACTTTCTATAGCATGGTGCAGTTGTATAATTTTCTAGGAAGCTGGCAATTATTCCCCGAGAAAGGCAATTATGAGTCCGGTGAGAGGCCTAAGAGTGGTCTTTACAAAATTGAGTCGCTGGAAAACAAAAAAGAGGTGGTCATAAGCCATAGCTGGACAACTATTGAAAACCAGGGCTTCAACTCACAATATAAAGTAATTGCCGACGGTGAGATGCATCCATTTGAAGACAGGCAGCTTGCCGATGCCTGCCAGGTGGTGCTGATCGACAGTATCACGTTTGAACTCCATTTTTACAGGAGCGGCCAGGTGATTCTTCACATTGTCCACGAGATCATGCCTAACGGTTATTTGAAGATAACGCTCCAGGGTTTCAACGAAGACGGCACGTCTTACACTAACGCAGAAGTCTACCACAAACAAATGAGCGTTTTGCCTTACTCCGCCTCTGTTGCAGGAGCCTTGGTAAAACCGACCGAAGAAGGGGTAATTCGGCATAAGGCCCTGGCGGCTATGGAAGAGCAAACAAATATGCAACTCGAGCAAATTCGAAAGCAAATAGAATTGCTTGCTTTGCAGGCGCAGGAAATCCACAAACGCAAAGAACTGTCGATGCTTATTTACAATGCAAAGCTCTCTTTCAAACCTGACATCGGGCAGGTTTATTATCTATACGAAAAGAAAGACGGTAATCACTTGATCTCCTTAATATCGCCCAAAGACTGGGGACAAACCATGCCCTACAAGAAATTCATTGCCGCGGTACAGTTGCTGGCAGACCATACCTGGAAAGAAGTGTGACCTTTTGCTGACATGTCATCACCAAACAAAAACTCTTTTTAAATACTTTTGCGCCTTGCTTGCAGCTAAGAGCACATAGCTTGCAGCATTTACGATTATGCCAACAAAACTCTCCGTAAATATTAACAAATTTGCCACCCTTCGAAACAGTCGCGGCGGCAACAACCCTGATGTTACAAAAGCGGCTATCGATGCACAGCGCTTTGGAGCCGACGGGGTCACCGTTCACCCAAGACCCGATGAAAGACATATCCGTTATAGTGATGTGCGTGACATTAAGAAGATCATAACTACCGAATTCAATATTGAAGGGAATAGCAGGGAACAGAAGTTTGTGGACCTGGTTTTGGAAGTTAAGCCTGACCAGGTGACGCTGGTGCCGGATGAGCTGAACCAGGTGACTTCAGATCATGGTTGGGATACAGTGAAACACAAGGATTATTTGAAGGAGATCATCTCCGTTTTTCAAAAAGCAGGTATCCGTGTTTCGATCTTTGTCGACCCGCAAATTGAAATGGTGGAGGGTGCTGCTAAAACCGGCACCGACCGTATTGAGTTGTACACCGAGGAATATGCAAGACAGTTTGCAAAAGGCAACAGGAACGCCATCACGAACTACGTGGCCGCTGCAAAAAGAGCGAAAGAATCAGGCCTCGGTTTGAATGCCGGCCATGATCTTGACCTTCACAACCTCAAATACTTCAAGCAAAACATTCCATGGTTGGATGAAGTGAGCATTGGCCACGCCCTCATATCCGACGCCATTTATCTTGGCTATGAGAACACTATTCAACTCTACAAGCGCCAATTAGCCGAATAGTGAAACATCAAACGGCCGGTATCAATGGAATCGATGGCAGGGCAGGGGATGCTGCTGCTGTTGCACCAAGTGTTCCTAATGCTCCCGCTTTCAAAGATCCGCTGATTTGATCAAGCAATTTCTTTTCTATAAATCCGGAAGTCTTCTTCTTTTGCTTTGAAACAATATACGCAATGGCAAACAGTGCCGCAGCAACTGCAATCTTCTTCAACATTGTTCCCTTTGGCTTTGGAATATGAACGGGTACCCCGTTTTCGTCATAACTGACTGCTTCTTTCACATACCTTCCTGTTGCCGGAATACCCACTTTCCAGAACTCTCTTGCCAGCTTATGTAGTTCTTTTCTTGCTTCTTCTCCATACATGGCATGGCCATGCCCGGTAGCCACCACATTGGGCTCAAGTGTAGCCAGGTCTCTTACTGACCGTGCCGCAGAGCCCCAATCCGGAGTGAAATATTTAGGAGGACCACAAACAAATTTCTTTTGAGTAGCGACAGCCAAAATTGATTCCTGCATGGTGGTGACAAAGGCATCGCCTGCGATTAGCACACCGTCTTTTTCACGGAATAGACTGATATGGCCAGCAGTATGCCCGGGTGTATGGATCCATCTCCAATCCTCCAATTCAGGAATGCTACCATCGGCGGGAAGTTCTCTCAAGTAACTCTCTGCATTGATGGGTCCTTTTGGATAA
>DATDNL010000616.1:0-8483 GCA_036518315.1 Flavisolibacter sp.
AAAGCAGCTTTGTGGGGCTGGGCGCAACCCGGTGAGAAGGTTACAATTGTAAACAACTGGAACAACAAGACCGTCACCACTAATGCTGACGCCTCTGGTAAATGGTTGACCTATATTGGTACGACAAAGGCGGGCGGTCCTTACCAATTGACCTTCAGGGGTTCAAACACAGTGGAAGTCAAGAATATCTTACTCGGTGAAGTATGGTTATCATCTGGCCAATCAAACATGGAATTCTTCGTCGGCAAAGCAAAAAATTCATCCTACAACGGCGTTGTTAACTATGATCAAGTGATTAAAGATGCGAACCATCCTGACATACGTCTAATTGACGTTCCTAACAAGGTTGCAGATGAACCACAGGCCGATTTTACGGGAGAATGGAAACTTTGTACTTCGAAAACAATAGATACATTCTCGGCGGTTGCCTACTTTTTCGCAAGAGAGATAAACAAAGCGACGGGCTTTCCTGTTGGTATTATCAATTCAACATGGGGAGGCACGCCTGCGGAAGCGTGGACAAAGAAAGAAGTATTGCAGAGTGATCCAGAACTAAAGCCGATCGTAGTTCGTTACCAAAAAGCACTTGATGTTTTTCCGGAAGAAAACGAGAAGTATAGAGCTGCTTTGACAGCCTGGCGTTCTGATTCGAGCAAGACAAAGGGCGCTGCGCCCCGCGGTCCTTTAGGTCCTAACAGCAATCAATCGCCATCAAGGCTCTATAATGGTATGATTGTACCGGTTGAACCCTTCACAATCAAAGGTGTCATATGGTACCAGGGTGAGTCGAATGCGGATCGGGCCTTTCAATATAGAAAACTTTTCCCTGCCATGATCAATAACTGGAGAAGCGATTGGAACAACTCAAAGCTTCCCTTTTATTTTGTGCAGATATCCCCCCACCGTAGTCAAAATGCTGAAATAAGAGATGCACAGTTGTACGCTTATCGTCATGTGCCTTATACGGGCATCGCTGTCACGACAGACAACGGCGATTCTTTGAATATCCACCCACGTAATAAAGAACTCGTTGGCAAACGTCTTTCCCTCTGGGCTTTACATAACGAATATGGGCAGAAGAATCTTGTTGTGTCAGGGCCATTGTATAAGTCAATGAAGGTAGAGGGAAACAAGATCCGGATTAGCTTTGATTTCGATAAAGGCCTAGTGGCCAAAGACGGCGACCTCAAAGAATTTACGATTGCCGGCGAGGACGAACGCTTTGTACCGGCCAAGGCAAAAATTGAGGGTAACACAGTTATTGTATGGAGCGATGAAGTCAAGAGTCCCAAAGCAGTGCGCTTTGCCTGGTCGAATGTTCCTCATCCAAACTTGTTCAATGGAGCAGGTTTGCCCGCATCACCCTTCAGAACGGATAACTGGAAACTAACAACAGAAGGAAAGAACTAGGTCAGTTACCGGTGGCGATCAATATCATTGCGGCCGTTTCCAAAAGAAATGATCATGACCCTCAATAAATACTTACTCGCACTTCTTTTTTTACTTACTGGTTTCGTTGTTTATTCCCAGGCTGACTTACCATGGACCAAAGACGTGGGTGCAAGGAAAGCCCCCTTATCTAAAACAATTTATTGGGTGAATGACTTTGGCATAGTCAATGACTCAACTAAAGTGGTTACAAAGGCTGTCCAGGACGCCATTGATAAATGTTCAGCCAATGGTGGGGGAATCGTCGCGTTTAAGCCAGGCACCTATTTGACAGGCTCTATTTTTCTAAAAAACAATGTTCATCTCCGTATCGATAAAAACGTGCTTCTTAAGGGAAGTACCAACTTTGACGATTATCCTGAAATCGATACCCGAATTGCCGGCATAGAGATGAAATGGCCTGCTGCTTTGATCAATACTATCAACCAAAAGAATGTAATGATTAGCGGTGAGGGCAAAGTGAATGCCCAGGGAAAGTTCTGTTGGGATAAATATTGGGCGATGCGGAAAGAATACGATGCAAAAGGCCTGCGGTGGATTGTTGATTATGACGCAAAGCGTATAAGAACCGTTTTGGTACAATCATCATCCGATGTAACACTAAAAGGATTGACTTTCGCTAACGCCGGCTTTTGGACAATACAGTTACTCTATTCCGATCACCTGACAGTTGATGGGGTGACCATAAAAAATAATGAGGATGGTAAAGGACCAAGCACTGACGGAGTCGATATTGATTCTTCAACATGGGTGCTGGTTCAAAACTGCGATATCGACTGCAACGATGATGATTTTTGTCTCAAGTCGGGCAGGGATTGGGACGGCCTCCGCGTCAAGCGTCCCACCGAATATGTCCTGATCAGGAACTGCGTGGCCAGGAAAGGAGGAGGGTTGCTTACATTGGGTAGCGAAACTTCAGGAGGCATTCGTCATGTGTTGGCAACAAACCTGCATGCGAAGGGTACAGGCAATGGGTTTCACATCAAATCTGCCACCACGCGCGGCGGAACGGTAGAGGATATTCATTTTCAAAATATCACCATGGATAGCGTCGGCAACGCCTTCATGTACACAATGAACTGGAACCCTTCCTATAGCTATTCGAAACTTCCTGCGGGCTACACAGAGGAAACACTTCCTGCACACTGGAAAGTAATGCTTACGAAGGTAGAACCCGAAGAGAAAGGCATACCTCACTTCAAGGACATCTTTGTTTCGAACGTAACAGTCAATCATGCCAGGAAAGCGATCAATGCAAGCGGACTGGAAAAGTCCTTGCTCGAGCATTTCAATTTCCAGAATGTGAATGTTTTTGCAGAAAATGCAGGCGAGATCAGTTATGCTAAGGATTGGAATTGGGACCAGGTGGCCATTCGGACGAACGACAAGAGCATCATTTCTTTAAAGCATTCGGCCGGTGTAAACCTACAGCCATGAAGAAACTTTTTGCCTTCATCAGTATTTTTATTTCTCTTGGTCTTCTTGCTCAAAATGGTAGGGTTATTTTGCCTTTTGATGATCATTGGAAGTTTTACAAGGGAGATGCACCGGGTGCTGAAGTCGTCTCGTTTGATGCCTCTCAATGGAGAGATGTCAGACTTCGCGACGATTGGAACACTGAAGGGCGGTATGATCGCAATAATGCAATAGGCAGGGGTGGCGGTGATCTTCCGTCGGGTGTCGGTTGGTACAGGAATAGTTTCTTACTTTCCAACAAAGATGCCGGTGAAAATTTTTTCATCGAGTTTGATGGCATTATGGCCAACAGCGACGTTTGGATGAATGGTCATCATTTGAACGAACACCGAAATGGGCGATGGCGTCATTGCAGCAGTAAACAATCGAGATAATGCTAGTAGCGAACCTTACCAGGAAAGAACGAGGTGGACGTACAAGAGCAGGCGTATTGCCATTGTTAAGGCTTCTGCAGACGAGGGAAAGATTGTTATTAAAGCGGATCGCGAAAATTTATGAAGCGGCAATGTCACAATCGATGTCAACAATAAAATTCCCCCAAAAACTAATTGAATGTCTGTAGCCAATCATAAGAAAACATCATTCTTCCTGGTTCCTCTTCTTGTAGTTGCTCTTGGTATCCAGGCTCAAAAACCTGTCATCAGGATCGATTTGAAGAAGGAAGTTGGTAACATGGATCCTATTTATGCCTGGTTTGGCTACGATGAGCCGAATTACACCTACATGAAAGATGGAAGGAAATTATTGTCGGAGCTAGCTGCGTTAAGCCCTGTCCCCGTTCATATCAGGACGCATAACCTGCTTACAACAGGGGATGGAACACCAGCATTAAAATGGGGGTCGACAAATGCTTACACTGAAGATGCTGATGGTAACCCAATTTACAATTGGAGAATTATCGATAGCATTTTCGATACCTATGTCAAGCGAGGTGTAAAACCCCTGGCAGAAATCGGGTTTATGCCCGAAGCACTTTCAACGAATCCAGAACCCTATCGACATCACTGGCAACCAGGTAAAACCTATAACAACATTTTCACCGGTTGGAGCTATCCGCCTAATAATTATAAAAAGTGGGCGGACCTCATTAATGAATGGGTAAAACACTCCGTTCAGCGCTACGGTAAAAAGGAAGTGGAGAGTTGGTACTGGGAATTATGGAATGAACCCAACGGTGGAAATGGATATTGGCATGGCACCGTTGAGGAATATTG
The DNA here is from genome assembly GCA_036518315.1 of Flavisolibacter sp. Classification (GTDB taxonomy): domain Bacteria; phylum Bacteroidota; class Bacteroidia; order Chitinophagales; family Chitinophagaceae; genus Flavisolibacter. The sequence continues at coordinate 4,140 of DATDNL010000616.1, forward strand.
CAGGCTGTATGATTATTCTTCCGACGCAGTAAAAAGGGCTTTGCCCACTGCAAAAATTGGTGGTCCCCATGTAACCGGACCAGCCGGTGCCGGTGCGGCAACTTTTTTAAAACAGTTTCTCCAACATTGCCTCAGTGATACCAACAATGCAACCGGCAAAATTGGAGCACCGCTTGACTTTATAGCCTTCCATGCGAAAGGCGCACCCAGGGTCGTTGACGGTCATGTCCGGATGGGAATCAGTAACCAGTTAAAAGATATCTCGAAAGGTTTCGAAATTATCGAGTTGTTCCCAAAGCTAAAGAGCCTACCGATCATCATTGGTGAATCCGATCCTGAAGGTTGTGCGGCTTGCGGAATGGCAACGAATCCCGAAAACGCCTATCGAAATGGGACCATGTATTCGTCATACACAGCCGCCTCATTTGCCCGTAAGTTTTTACTGGCAGATTATTACAAAGTCAATTTGCTGGGCGCCGTCTCATGGTCCTTTGAGTTTGAAGATCAGCCATGGTTCTATGGCTATCGCGACCTGGCTACAAATGGTGTTGACAAGCCGGTACTCAATGTATTTCGCATGTTTGGAATGATGAAGGGAAAGCGTGTTGATGTGCGTAGCAATCGTATGTATTCCCTGTTTTCTATCCTTGACTCGGGAGTAAGAAAGCAAACCACTGACATTGGTGCTATCGCCGCAAAAGCTGATCGCACAGCAACGATAATGGTTTGGAATTATCATGACGATGATCTGCCCGGCGAAAATGAAACGGTTCAAATGAGTATTGCCGGGATTCCGTCCGCCGAAATAAAATTGCAGGAGTATAGAATTGACAAGGAACATAGCAATTCTTATGAGCTATGGAAGCAAATGGGTTCTCCGCAACATCCAGCAAAGGGACAAATTGTCGAATTGGAGAAGGCCGGCCAATTAGAACAAACGTCAAATAGAAGTGAGAAAGTCAAAGGTGGAACGTTTCAGATGGATATTTCCATGCCAAGACAGGCAGTCGTCTTTTATAGAATTCAATGGTGAGAAGTCCCTTAAAATATTGTTTCATGAAAATTCTTGGAGAAATATTGTTGAGCGCACTGTTATTTATATCACTTACTGCAGGTGCACAACGTTCCATGGAGAACTTAGACCGCGGCGTTGCTGCAGTCCGTACTGCAGATCGAAAAGTCTTGGTCAGTTGGCGTCTGTTTGGGACCGAACCTAATGATCTTGCCTTCAACTTGTATTGCACAGTAAATGGGAGGACAAAAAAATTGAATGGAACTCCCATCGACAAAGTCACGAGTTTTTTGGATAATGATGCTGACACTGTTGCTGCCAGGAACTATTTCGTAAAAACAGTATCAAATGGCAAGGAGAGCACCGCGAGCCATTCATTCTACCTGGCCTCAGGAAACAAGCCGTATTTTTCTATTCCTCTTCAGACACCAAACGGCTATGCTGCCAACGACGGATCTGTTGGTGACCTGGATGGAGACGGTCAGTATGAAATCATCATTCACCAGGCTGGAAGAGGTCGCGATAATAGCCAGGCGGGTTTTACGGATCCACCCATATTCCAGGCGTATAAGTTAGATGGCACTTTATTATGGACTATCAATCTCGGCAAAAATATTCGTGAAGGAGCTCACTATACACAGTTCATTGTTTATGATTTGGATGGTGATGGCAAAGCCGAGATAGCAATGAAGACTGCGGACGGTTCAATTGACGGACAGGGTAATGTGATTGGCGATTCAACTAAAGACTGGCGAAACGATCGTGGATATATTCTATCAGGCCCCGAATACTTAACCGTGTTTGATGGGCTCACGGGTAAAGCGTTATATGATTTTGTTCCTCCCCGTTATTCTACACTGAACCCCACAAGCGATGAACTGAAACAAGTTTGGGGTGACGGTTACGGCAATCGTATGGATCGTTTTTTGGCAAGCATTGCTTACCTCGACGGGAAGACACCAAGTCTTATCATGTCGCGTGGTTATTACACGAGGACATATGTAACAGCCTGGAAATTCAACAACGGAAAACTGACAAGGCAGTGGACGTTCGACAGTGATGATCCCGCACATCCCGAGAACAAACCGTTTCGCGGACAAGGCAATCACAACCTGACCATTGCGGATGTAGACGGGGATGGGAAAGACGAAATTGTGTACGGTGCCATGTGTATTGATGACAATGGTAAGGGTCTGTATTCGACAGGTTTTGGACATGGTGATGCACAACATGTAACGGATTTGGATCCCTCAAGACCCGGGTTAGAAGTGTTTGGCATACAGGAAAGATTCGACGATGCCGGCTCTCATATGTTCGATGCAAAAACAGGGGAAGTATTATGGAAGAAAGCATCCGTGAAAGCTGGCGCAGATGGTGAAGGTCCTGGTCGAGCCCTCGCTCTGGATATTGATCCTCGCTATCCGGGCTATGAATGCTGGTCATTCGGCGCAGGCATTACAGGACTCTATGACTGCAAAGGCAATCTTATAAATGCACAGTCCCCGCCCAGCTGCAACATGGGTATTCTTTGGGACGGTGATGTTTTCAGTGAATTGCTCGATGGAACTACTATTTCGAAATGGGATTACCAGAACAATAAGGCGGTGACCCTTTTAAAGGCTTCCGATTATAACTGTGTGAAGAACAATGGAACAAAATCAAACCCTGTTCTATCTGCCGATATCTGGGGCGACTGGAGAGAAGAAGTCATCTATCGCACAGCAGATAACAAAGAGATCAGAATCTTCACAACACCGATACCAACGGAAAAGAAATTCTATACGCTTATGCACGATCCACAATATCGATTGAGTATTGCATGGCAGAACGTGGCTTATAATCAGCCGCCTCACACCAGTTTCTATTTTGGTCAGGATATGAAGAACCCGCCAAAGCCGAACATTGTTTTGGTTAAAGCAAAATCAAATACCGTCGCCTCTAAATAAAAAACGGTTGACAATCTAATCAACATATCATAGCATTTGAATCATGATGATCAAACAAAAACTTTTGACCCTGCTCGCTGGCTTCTTTATCCTTTGTTCCTCCTTCATCCTTCTTAAAAAAGAAAAGCCAATGATCTACCTCATAGGCGACTCTACAGTTCACAACAGCGATAAAGTTCAGTGGGGCTGGGGAAGCCTACTGCCGGAGTTTTTCGACAGCACAAAGATCAGCATCTCCAACCAGGCAACGGCTGGTCGAAGCACGCGGACTTTCATTAAAGAGGGGCACTGGGATCGTGTGCGGTCTTATCTCAAAAAAGGCGACTACGTCATGATGCAATTCGGTCACAATGAAGGATCACGACCCGACACATCGAGAGCTGGTTACAGGGGAGTATTAAAAGGAATTGGAGAGGACACTGTGCAACTCACATGGCCTAACGGCACCGTTGAAACGGTGCACACCTACGGTTGGTACATTCGCAAGTTCATTCGTGAAACCAGGGCAAGGGGCGCTACACCAATAGTACTATCCTTGATCCCGAGAAATGAGTTTCTTGAAGGCAAGGTACTTCGTGCGGACAAAGATTATGGTTTGTGGGCCCGGCAGGTTGCCGGGCACGAGGGAGTTCTGTTTATCGATCTTAACGCCATCACCGCCGACAAATACGACGCCTGGGGACCGCAGAAAGTGAAGACATTTTTCCCCGGCGATCACACCCATACGAACCAGGAAGGTGCCCGCGTGAATGCCGCCTCCATAGTCGATGGCATCAAATCCAACCCTAAAAACCCATTGAATCAATACCTCAAATGATTGTTATGAAAAAGCCTTCGGCTAAGATTTTACATTCGCTCATTCTTATCACCGCGTTCAGCTCTTTTGTATTTCTTAAAAAAGAAAAGCCGGTCTTCTATATCATTGGCGATTCCACGGTCAAAAATGGAGATGGAACCGGCAAGGGGAGTTTATGGGGTTGGGGAAGCTTTATCGCTGATTATTTCGACACTACAAAAATATCGGTGCAAAATCATGCGATCGGTGGCAGAAGCAGTCGCACATTCATTACCGAAGGCAGATGGGATAAGGTGCTGGCGACCTTGAAAAAAGGTGACTATGTTATCATGCAGTTCGGCCATAATGATGGCGGGCCTCTCGATGATACGGCAAGAGCAAGGGGTACTATTAAGGGAATTGGTACCGACTCAAAGGAAATCTATAACCCGATCATGAAGAAGCAGGAAACGGTTTATACCTATGGATATTACATGAGGAAATATATTCGGGACACAAAAGCAAAGGGCGCAATCGCAATCGTTTGTTCTCCTATACCTCGGAATGATTGGAAAGACGGTAGAGTTTCTCGTTCAAAAGAGAGCTATGCC
>DATDNL010000617.1:0-4078 GCA_036518315.1 Flavisolibacter sp.
GTTGATGCCTAATTGGTTCAACTCTGTCGCAATAGTGTGGCAGATATCAAGCATATCTGCAGGCTTTCGCATACCCATTGCAATAGAACGCACTCTTTCCAATGCAGCTTCAATCTCCAACTCCCGTTTCTGCTTTTCAACTGACTTTCGTTTCGCATCCAATTCTTCGATCGTTTCCTCCAATAAAACAGTCGTTGTATGTTTTACTTTCTCAAGCCTCTCTATTTTGAACGCCGATACGGCTAGCTCTTTGTCCGCATCTTTCAGTGACTGTATAATGACGCGCTTCTCTTCGTCCGAGAGCTTGCCAGATTGCTCTACCAGCTTTACGATTTCGGTTAACTTTTCACTCATGCTTTTTCCTTTAATACAACCCAACAGGTGGTGAGATTATGCATCTCAAGATCTCCGTTTGGAGTACGTCCGATTTCAGCGTTAGAGAACATTCCGGCCATCGGCACCTTCCATACTTCCTGCATCCCTTTTATCTCCTGTGATAGCAAGGGACCCAAGCTCATTAAACGTCCACCACAATTATAAATAACCAGTGCGTCTGCGTCGAGCGATTCTTCCTCTTTCATTCTTTTATTTTCCTCAACCACTTTTTCAATCACATCAAAATCCGGCGGCAGCGAAAACTTCACCCTTGAGCCCTCCGGCAACTTGCCGCTGGTTAAGAGTGAATGATCCTCCCAAAAAATATGGTATTGTGGTCGCATCAATGGCGTTCCTTTATCCCGTTGCAATTGCATTGGGAAATTGGTCACAAATTCATTTAATAGCAGCGGATCGTCGGCTGAAAGTCCACTGTAGCGCAAACAAACATCAAGAGCCGGCGAACCGTCTATTGTATACACACGGTTTCCTTCGCTTTTAGTAATTACTTTTTCGGTTCCTACCGCTTTCCAACCGTGGGTTGCTCTTCCTTTAACCGATATCTTTTGTTGGTTGAGAACAAGGCTCACAATTCCCCGACTGCTACTCTTTTCATTATTGAAAACAAACTGCTCGTTGAATGTGTGATCGTCCCCCGCCATACCGCCAACAATATTTGCGTCTTTTCCAACAACATCGACAAAGCCCCCCAACACTTCTTCCACGTCTGTTCCCAGGTTGCTGCCCATAATGACAAATGCAGGATCATCAAACCTTGTAATAGCCTCATTTGCCATTGAAGAAGTCGTGGCCCGATCATTCTTTCCGTCAAGTTCTGCAAACTGTATAAAGAAATAGGACGGGTTCACCTCAAGTAATAAAATGGCGATGGTACCCTGTTCATAGTCCTCATCTATGAACTCGCCATTAGTAGTGGCGCCGAAAACTGAAATTGAAAACTTATCAAGCAGCCGCGCAACTGCATTCCTGTCCTGCCTGACGGATAGAAATACAAAGGCGAGCGTTGGCTTAAAATCGCCCGGTAATTCCAATAACGCATTCTCAATGTCTTGTATAGTTTTCCCTTTGACGGATTTTGCTTGCATGCTATTGATTAATTGGTAGTTCAATAATGATTTCTGTCCCTCCTTAGTCTCCCTTTCAACTGGCTATTATGGGCTTTGGTGATAATGTCATAATTAAGGACAGGTCGATCAACGGCTCGGCCTTTTTTTGATTCGCCCGGACAAATCCCCTCGCATAATTGTTTAACAGATCCATTCTTGCCGTGTCTTGCTGGGCATGGATTTGCAGTATATTTTTTAGACTATCTACCGTACGAGTGTGCCTATAGGAAAAGGAATAACCCAGGTGGGCAAGAGCCAATAGACGTTTCTTTCTCAAGTGTGCAAGAGTTAGTGGTAAATATTCGGTGAGTGGTATTCATAGCAATCCGGGACGCACGCAGAGTTTCTCAGAGGGAAGGCCTTTATAATCTCGTCAGTTTCAAATGATAAGTTAGGAAATTTTCTGAGAAAAAACGGTAAAGTTCTCCCTCCCTCCTACCTGGCCCTGATCTCCCCCCTAACTCGGTGCCTTCTCAGCGCACCTCGAATTTGAAACATCGAATATAAAATCCCACTCAACCGACTTGAGCGAGTCAACCAATCAACTCAATTATCCTAATCAACCCAATCAACCCCTTCCCCTAAATTTGCACGATGCTAAAAGTCGGAATACTCGGAGGCGGACAATTAGGACGAATGTTATTGCAGGCGGCTGCCAATTACCAGGTAGAAACTCATGTTATGGAAAATGATGGCGAGTGCCCGGCAGCCCATTTGTGCCACCACTTCGTGAAAGGTAACATCCGTGAATTTGACGACGTATATAATTTCGGACAAGGTCTTGACGCTTTGACGATCGAAATCGAGAATGTCAACATCGATGCGCTTGAAAAATTGGAAACAGAGGGAGTAAGAATCTATCCGAAGCCCTCCGTTCTCCGTCTAATTAAGAATAAAGTCCTTCAAAAACAATACTATCTCGAAAACCAGATACCTACTGCCGAATTTGCCGTTCTTCAGTCTTTAAAGGAAATCGACCAATGGGAAAACCTGTTGCCTGCTGTTCAAAAACTGGCTGAAGGTGGCTACGATGGTCGCGGGGTACAAATAATAGATGATCTTTCGTCCTCTCACCTTGGTTTTGATGAACACAGTGTTCTTGAAAAAAAGATCAGGATCAAGAAAGAAGTGGCCGCTATTATTGCCGTCGACCAGGAGGGCAAAACAGCATTGTATCCCCCGGTAGAAATGGTTTTTAACAAGGACCTGAACCTTTTGGATTACCAGATATCTCCCGCTGAAATTCCACAAAACGTCCTATGGAAAGTCGAGGCAGTATCCCTGGCGGTCGTGCGGAATTTCAATTCTGCCGGTCTCTTTGCAGTGGAGCTCTTTGTTGATCAAAATGATGACGTTTTCGTAAACGAAACTGCCCCCCGGGTGCATAATAGCGGGCATCACACCATTGAAGCACATTTCAGCTCACAGTTCGATATGCTTTGGCGAATCATCCTTGGCCATCCCTTGGGTAACACAAAACCTATTCTTTCTTCGGCAATGGTCAATATTATCGGTAGCGAAAGTCATTCTGGCGTGCCTAAATACGAAGGCCTTGGCGAGGTATTAAAGATCGATAACGCTTTCGTGCATATTTATGGCAAGCAACAGACAAAGCCGGGAAGGAAGATGGGTCACGTTACGATTTTGAGCAATGAAAAACAAGATCTAATTCACAAAGCACATAAGATCAAGCAGCTCCTCTCCGTTGTTTCGTGACGATTCCCATCAGAATTCAAACTTGCTCACCAATTTCTACGTTAAAAAAGGTTAACCAGTTGACGAATAGTGCTTTTTAAGAATGTCGACTGGGCATAAGTGGCTAATTTTACGCCTCAAATTTTAAGGACTCAATGATGATCTTCCGACTCCTATTTTCGTTCCTTTTAACGCTTGCCTTGGTTTTCTCAATTAGTTCTTGCGGTTCCAGCAGTAAAAAAGATCCTCAACAACAACCGACAGGTGGTCCCGGCGGGGCCGGCAACAGGCCACCTGTGAGGGCAGACGCCTATATAGTTCGCACAAAGCTTTTGCTCGACAATATTGAAATCCCCGGCTCCCTGGTATCAAACGAAACAACTGAAATACACCCGGAGGTGGCCGGGCGAATTACAGGAATCTATTTTAAGGAAGGTGGTTTTATAAACAAGGGAGCGTTGCTCGTGAAGTTGAACGATGCAGACCTACAGGCACAAAAAAGAAAGCTGTTGGTTCAATTACAAGTAGCAAGGCAAAACGAAAATCGTTCAGAGCAGTTATTGAAAATACAGGGTATCAGCAAACAGGACTACGAGGCAGTGGCCTTACAAGTGACTAACGTTAACGCAGACCTGGCAGTTGTAGAAACCCAAATCGAAAAAACAAACTTGAGAGCACCCTTCACCGGTAAACTCGGTCTTAGAATGGTGAGTGTAGGCGCTTACGTGAGCCCCACCACGGTTATCACCACCATGAGCCAACCCAACCAGTTGAAGTTGGATTTTACGGTACCGGAGCGCTATATCAACCAAATCAGTAACGGCAAGTTTGTAAATTTCAAGATCGATGGCAGCGACAGAACCTATGCCGCGAAAGTGATC
>DATDNL010000618.1:0-2239 GCA_036518315.1 Flavisolibacter sp.
TGTCAACCAGGTTACTGAAGTAGTGGTGGAACAAGATGCTTTATTGGAATACTATAGAATCCAGAATGACTCACCCAACGCCAGCCAGGTAAATACGACTCATATCCGCCAGGTCGGAAAGAGTCTCGTAAATACGGTAACTGTGTCATTAGATGGTGGCATCGTGCGCAACAACCTGAACATCGCCATGGAAGCGGAGCATTCCGAATCCCATTTCTATGGTCTGTACTTTCTGAAAGGCAACACCCATGTCGACAACCACACGGTTGTTGATAATGTGAAGCCTCATTGCGAAAGCAACGAGTTATACAAAGGAGTTGTTGACGACCGTGCTACAGCGGTTTTCAATGGTAAGATCTTCGTTCAGAAGGATGCGCAAAAAACAAACGCTTACCAATCGAACAAGAACCTTCTTCTCTCTAACGAGGCTTCTGTCAATACGAAGCCACAGTTAGAGATTTTTGCCGATGATGTCAAGTGTTCCCACGGCTGCACTGTTGGCCAGTTGGATGAAGAGGCTTTCTTCTATCTCCGTTCAAGAGGAATTAGCGAAAAGGCCGCTAAGTCGTTACTTATTCATGCTTTCGCTGTTGATATCCTGGAACATATTAAACCGGAAAAGGTCAGGGCCTATGTGGATCGGTTAATTGCTGAAAGGTTGGGTGTACAACTAGATTAATACTATGATTGAAACAATCGATATAAGCAAGGTGTACGATGTTGTTGCAATACGCAAACACTTCCCCGCACTAAAGCGTGAGGTGAAAGGAAAGCCCTTAGTGTATTTCGATAATGCTGCAACAACGCAGAAGCCGCAAGTTGTCATAGATGCATTGGTCAATTATTACAGCAACTATAATGCAAACATTCACCGCGGTATTCACACCCTTGCCGAAGAAGCCACGGCAGCCTTCGAAGCCACCCGCGACACAGCAAAAGAATTTCTTAATGCGCCGTCTCGCGAGCAGATCATCTTTACAAGCGGCACAACAGAAGGCATTAACCTGGTAGCTCAAACATGGGGTAGACAAAATATTAAAGCAGGAGATGAGATCGTTATCTCCAACATGGAGCATCATTCCAACATCGTTCCCTGGTATATGCTTGCACAGGAGAAAGGCGCCGTCCTTAAAGTAATTCCGATCAATGAGAAGGGCGAGCTAATGATGGACGCATATGAAAAACTTTTGACTAAAAAGACAAAACTGGTTTCTATCGTACATGTTTCCAATGCCCTTGGAACTATCAATCCTGTTAAGACTATCGTCGAGAAGGCCCATGCCGTAGGTGCGGTGGTACTGGTGGACGGCGCACAATCAACAGTTCACCTGGATATTGATGTGCAGGATATCGACTGCGACTTCTTCGTTCTCTCTTCTCATAAGATTTATGGCCCTACCGGTGTCGGCGTTTTATACGGTAAGAAACACTTGCTTGAATCCATGCCTCCCTACCAGGGTGGTGGAGAAATGATAAAGGAAGTGTACTTCGACAACATTACCTATGCCGACCTTCCTTACAAATTCGAGGCTGGTACTCCCAATATTGCCGATACAGTTGCTTTCAAAGCAGCGCTGGATTTTACCAAAGCAGTTGGAAAGGAAACAATCCGTCATTACGAAAATGGATTACTCCACTACGCAACGGAGCAACTGGAGCAAATAGAAGGTCTTCGAATTATTGGTACGGCAAAGAATAAGATCAGTGTCATCTCTTTCGTTGTCGATAAGGTGCATCCCCAGGACTTGGGAATCTTGTTAGACAATCGTGGCATCGCTGTTCGTACGGGCCATCATTGTGCGCAGCCTCTAATGGATTGTTACCGCATTCCCGGAACAACGAGAGCCTCCTTTGCCATGTATAACACGAAAGAGGAAATCGATGCACTGATAGCCGGCTTGCACAAAGCCATTAAAATGCTGGCCTAATGAGCGAGAATAAGTCCATAGAAGAAATAGAGCAGGAGATCATCGAAGAGTTTTTATTGTTTGATAGCTGGGACGACCGGTATGAATACATTATCGATCTCGGCAAAAAATTACCCGTCCTGGAAGAGCAATATAAAAAGGACGAGAACAAGGTGAGAGGATGTCAGTCTACGGTTTGGTTGGTTGCTGATTACAAGGAGGGAAGGATTTACTATAAGGCAGATAGTGATGCCGTCATTGTGAAAGGGCTGATCAGTATGTTGATCCGCGTGCTTTCGAATCAGAAAGCCGATGATATTGTAAATGCCAAA
>DATDNL010000619.1:0-3534 GCA_036518315.1 Flavisolibacter sp.
ATCAATGTTGCTGTCGGCGGATGCAAGATCGAATTGTTCGATAAAGATCATTATCAATCCTACGTTTCTGCTGCACCACAATGGATGATCGGTATGATTAACGAATACGATGGCAATCCTTATGCACGTTTGGTGGAAATGGCCAAGCTTGCACAAAAAGATGGCGTCATCAAAGGCATACTCTTACACCAGGGCGAATCAAATACGGGTGATTCCTTATGGCCCGGAAAGGTGAAACTGGTTTATGATAACCTGCTAACTGATCTAAATTTGAAGCCAAATTCAATTCCATTGCTCGCAGGAGAAACGGTAAATGCTGACGAGGGCGGTGCTTGTGCGAGCATGAACAAAATCATTGCCACCTTACCCCAAACCATTCCCAATTCGTATGTCATCTCTTCTTCCAATTGTCCGCAAAAAGGTGACAATTTGCACTTCACCGCAGCCGGCTATCGTGAAATAGGCAAACGTTATGGATTGAAAATGCTTTCACTTTTGGGATATGCTCCTAGCAAACCTTAGGTAAATGTTGCTTATCTAAAGAAGTTGTCATGAAAAATAAGAAATCATTTCTTTCACATTTGATACTTGCCTTATTGCTTTCGAATTTATTGTTTGCACAGAACCCAATAATTAGAACGCAATTTTCGGCAGATCCATCTGCAAGAGTTTTTGGAGATAAAGTGTATTTGTTTCCTTCACATGATATTCTCGCCACTGAAGGTAAGGGAAGAGTGGGATGGTTTTGCATGGAAGACTACCACGTATTTTCTTCTTCTAACCTTGCGGATTGGACTGATCACGGCGTGATTGTTCAACAAAACAAAGTCCCCTGGGTGAGACCGAATAGTTATAGCATGTGGGCCCCTGATTGTATTGAGAGAAACGGGAAGTACTATTTTTATTTTCCCACCTCGCCCAATGACACCGCGACCTACGGAAGGGGATTTGCGATCGGCGTTGCTATTGCCGAAAAGCCCGAAGGTCCTTATGTTCCGCAACCAACACCAATTAAAGGAGTGCATGGTATCGACCCCAATGTATTCATCGATAAAGACGGGCAGGCATATTTGTATTGGTCCGCAGGAAATATTTATGCGGCGAAGCTGAAAGAAAATATGATTGAACTGGCTTCCAATCCGGTCATCTTAAAAGATCTTCCAACCAAGGGATTGAAAGAAGGGCCCTATTTATTCGAGCGCAAAGGGATTTACTATCTCACCTTTCCTCACGTTGAGAACAAAATTGAAAGATTGGAGTATTCTACGAGTGATAATCCTTTGGGACCGTTTAAAATGACAGGCGTAATTATGGACGAATCACCAACCGGGTGCTGGACCGTTCACCATTCTGTGATACAATTTAATAATCAATGGTACCTGTTTTATCATGATAGGGACTATTCCCCCCATTTTGACAAAGCAAGATCCGTAAGAGTTGATAGTTTGTTCTTCAATGATGATGGTACGATCAGAAAAGTAATCCCCACCTTAAGAGGTGCGGGTCTAACTAGCGCGACCAGGGAGATTCAACTTGACAGGTATAGCGGGATAAGTACCGAGGGAGTATCTATTGATTTTCTAGATACATTGGATAGATTCAAAGGATGGAAAACGATTTTCAACAAAGCAAATAGTTGGACACAGTATAGCAGTGTTGACTTCGGGAAGAAACTGTTAAAAACAGTTGTGGTAAAATCCCAGTCTGAAGCGGGCGGGGTTCTGCAAATTCGCACGACCGGTGTCAGCGGGCCGCTTATTGCTGAAATAAAAATTCCCAGGAGCACAGATTGGAAAATTACCAAAGCCCCGGTGGTGAAATTTAAAGCAGGCATTCAGAACCTATTTGTCACATCTAAAGGTGATCCTAAAGTGGAAGTAGATTGGATAAGGTTTGAATGATTGTTCGGATGTAAAGATGTTGACCTTACAAGCTTGAACGCTTAAAAGGGGAACCCGAAATACGCTTTTTTGTGTTTAACTATCGACCGTTATTAATTCAGAAATTCCGAAGATTATGAGAATCAAATTCGTGCTGGGATTATTACTTTCGTCAGCTCTGGCTTTTGCACAACAGCTGCCTTATCAAAACCCAAACCTTAGTCCTGAAGAAAGAGCAAAGGATTTAATCTCGCGTTTAACCCTCCAGGAGAAAGCCCTGTTAATGCAGGATCAATCACCTGCTATTCCCCATTTAGGAATTAAAAAATTCAATTGGTGGAGCGAAGCATTACATGGGCTCGCGAACAACGACAGCGTTACCGTTTTCCCGGAACCGATTGGGATGGCAGCTTCTTTCGATGATGCACTTGTCTACAAGGTTTTCAATGCAGCCTCCGATGAAACCAGGGCCAAATACAACCAGGCCATCCAACGCGGGCAGCAGAACAGGCGATTTCTAAGTCTTTCTGTTTGGACTCCGAACATAAATATTTTCAGGGATCCTCGTTGGGGCAGGGGACAAGAAACCTATGGTGAAGACCCATACCTCACTTCCCGAATGGGTGTCTCGGTCGTAACCGGTTTGCAGGGACCTCAAGACGCTAAATACAGGAAGCTTCTTGCCTGTGCCAAGCACTTTGCAGTTCACAGCGGACCTGAATGGAGCCGACACCAACTTAACCTTAACAACGTCAGTCCTCGTGACTTATATGAGACCTACCTACCGGCCTTCAAGGCTCTTGTAACGAAAGCAGATGTACGCGAGGTAATGTGTGCCTACCAGCGTTTGGATGACGAGCCTTGCTGTGGCAATAATCGCTTGCTTCAAACCATTCTCCGTGATCAATGGGGTTTCAAATACCTGGTAGTTTCTGATTGCGGCGCTGTTACTGATTTCTTTACAAGCCATAAAGTTTCTTCTGATGCGACACATGCTTCTTCAAAGGCGGTTTTGGCCGGCACTGACGTGGAATGCGTTTGGGCAGGCTACGCTTTTGAACATTTACCTGCTGCAGTAGAAAAAGGGCTGATCAATGAAGATAAGATCAATCAAAGTTTAATGAGGATAATTGAAGGGAGAATTAGTCTTGGCGAGATGGATGATGATGCATTAGTTCCCTGGACAAAAATTCCTGCATCGATCATCAATAATGAAGAGCACAGGCAACTTGCCTTAGCCATGTCCCGCGAAACAATGACGCTTCTTCAAAACAAGAACAATATTCTTCCTTTGAATAAATCCACAAAGAAGATCGCTGTCATTGGTCCCAATGCAGATAACGGCCCAATGTTATGGGGAAATTATAATGGCACGCCAATAAGAACGATTACTATTCTAAATGGAATCAAGTCGAAGGTTGGTGTTAACAGCGTTGTATACGATAAAGCTTGCGATCTTGTTGAGAACAAAGTGACGAAGAGTTATTTCCCCTTCACTTCCATTGACGGAAAGAAAGGATTCAAAGCAACTTACTGGAACAATCGCGAGAGGACAGGCGACGTGGTTACAACGACTCAAATTGAAAACCCATTGAAATTAACGGTTGCAGGCGATCATGAATTCGCATCAGGGGTTAAGCTCGTTGGTTTTTCT
>DATDNL010000620.1:0-2395 GCA_036518315.1 Flavisolibacter sp.
GGTTATCCATATAGTAAAGTCCCTATAAGGTCCCTATAAGGTCCCTATAATGTCCCTATAAGGTCCCTGTGGAAAGGAGAAAAAAGGCGTGCAATTCGAGGCGGAGCTTAAGCGAGATGAACCCATGATTTGAATGCCTGCACAGTGGCAATATAGAAAAAACAATTAGGTACAACAATGACGCGCACCAAATTTTTATTTTCAACCGGCATTTGACTTTGCGGAGATTGTTGGATCCGCGAAATTGAATCCCGCTGGCCGTTTTTATCAAAAATCCCTAAACCAACAATGCTGCTTTTATTTCAAGGACTGGAGCAGGGAGGTATAAGCTGATTTCTTGTTATAACCCGCATCGAACAATAGTGGTGAGTCTTCCTTATGCAGGGCGGTCACGATCCAACTGTCACTATCTGAAACTCCCCAGATGGTGAAATCATATCGTTGAGCAGCAGGTACGTTGCGCATGAATGATTCTGCCACATATTTATACATGGCCGCCTGGTCGGCGAGGTTTTGAGAAGTTGGAGTAAAACCAGTGAGATTATTCGGATTCACACGAACATCCAGTTCAGACACTCTAACCTTTAAGCCTGTAGCTGCCAGTTTCACAAACATGTTATCAATAGCGGTCTTTGAAGTGTTAATGCTTATGTGCATTTGTGTACCTATACCATCGATTTTTGCGCCCTTGCCTTTGAGTTCATTTACATAGGCGATCAAAGAATCGAGCTTTCTTGCATCGTACTCAAGGTTATAGTCGTTGATGAAAAGGAGTGCTGTAGGATCGGCAGCCTTTGCATAATTGAAGGCTTTCAGGGCGAAGTCCCTGCCTAAATACTGGCCCCAGTAGAAGTTATCGCTGTTCATCGTCCCGCCCGTACGTACCGTACCAGTACCGTCGTTGATGGATTCATTCACGACGTCCCATGCTCTTACTTTACCCGAATAGTGAGTGACCATGTTCCTGATAAAACGGCTCATTGCAGAATCAACATTCGTTGCCGCTTGTGCTGGCGGCAGAGCGCCTCCAGGTGTCACTTCGTTGATCTTAATGTTGTCGATCGTGTATACGCCCGCGGTTGTAAAATTCAATCGCAAGCTTGGTGAGGTTTCCTGCGCGGTCAATGTCCATGTATAGGTTGCCCATGATGTCGTTGGCGTAATATCGGTTGCCTGGTACTGACCGTTTTGATTAACGAGTTTGACTTTACCTCCTGCAACGGATGATTTGATGTCGATACTCACCTGGTATTTTGTTCCGACGGTGGCGGTCCACGTAGGTCCAAGTGATTGCATGTCCCAGGCGTTGCCTCCCGGAGTTGCAACCGTGGCTTCCAGTGCCCTTGTACTATTGTTCCCTGCTGCAGATGCAAAAGAGCCCTGGGCGGTCCCTCCTACCAGGTTTGTCCATCCTGTAAATGAATTACCTGTTCCGCCTTCAAAATCCCCGTTTGATAATAAGTTGGTAGCACTAACAGTTCCGGGCGAAACGGTTAAAGAATTTAAATAAGTAGCGTTCTGGTTGGAGTGCCAGACGAGTGTGTGTCCATACACTTGAAGACCTGCGGCTGTTGCCAGGTTTAGCATTTCGTCGGCGATTCTAAAGTCAAAGCTTCCATCGTCTTTTACGATGGCACCATGCTTCATTTCATATCCAAAAGTTACCTGGTCGGCTTCTCTTGTTACGACGGTCCTGTACGACGCATTGTCTTTGAACAACCCGTAATTAATGGCGATACCGATCGGAAAAGAGGCGGCAGCTTTCAGCGTGGTCGGAGTATCTGCGGGTGGCGGTGAAGGCGGTGGTGGTGAGGAACTAACGGGATCTTTTTTGCAGGAAGCAATTGCTAATAATGTCAACACACCAAGAGCCGGAAGTGGAGATTTCATAAGAGAGCTTTAACCGTTTGTATGTCAGCCTTTAAAATTATAGCGTTGTAAAACAAGGAAGGATGACCAAGATCATCCTTCCTGTTTAAGACTGCTATGTGAGAGAATTAACTTGTTGAGACATGTTATGGAGAACACCGTTTTTCCGTAAGGATTCAAGGAACTTAATAGCCTGGGTTCTGATAGGCTTTTTTCTCTTCAGCCGTATTTTGCAAAGCGTCGATCTGACCTTGCGGAATCGGACGCAAATAGAGATAAGGTTGTATGTTCCGAGTATATGTTACTGGAGTATGGTCTCCGTATGTAACGCCGCAGATTCTGTACGTAGAAGAAAGTTCTGCCCACTTCTGTGTGCGTACCAGGTCCCACCAACGGCCACCTTCACCATAATATTCGCGTGAACGTTCTGCAAGAATATAGTTAATATCAATCGTGGCTGGAGTAGCGGCAGTCATTGCAGCACTGTTGTCCTGCACCTTGGTTGTGTTGCCATTGTTGTCAAAAC
>DATDNL010000621.1:0-11164 GCA_036518315.1 Flavisolibacter sp.
TGCACTGTTTAGCAATTATGAATTCAGTCCCACAGAGAAATTAAGAGTAGTTGCTTCGTTGCGCTATGATATTTTCACTTATTCATTCAACAACCACCTTAAACCTTCTGCTTTCAGTGGTTCACCAGACACCGTCAATCATTTTGGCAAACTCAGTCCGAAACTCGGGTTCACTTATAATCTCTCCAACAAGACAGGCATATATGCCAACTACAGCGAGGGTTTCGTACCACCGCAGGTAACGGAGATGTACACAGGTGTCAAGGTGCCGGACATCAAGCCTTCCGTCTTCTACAACTATGAAGTTGGTGGCTGGATGGAAATCATTAAGAATAAGTTGAGCGTAGATGCCAGCGCCTATCGATTAAATGGAACCAACGAAATCATCTCTGTAAAAATGGATGATGGTTCTACCGAGAACAGGAATGCCGGAAAGACTTCTCACAGGGGGATTGAGTTTGGTGTGAATGCCGCGCCAATTAGCGATATCACGATACGCTTTAGCGGCGCCTACAGTAAGCACGAGTTTGTAAGTTTTGTAGAGAAAGGAAACAGCTATACGGGTAATGAAATGAACAATGCGCCGCACTGGATTCATAACGCGGAGATATGGTACAAGCCTTTTTTTGCAAAAGGTCTCCGCCTTGGTGTTGAATGGCAGAAAGTGGGAAACTATTATATGGATCCCAAAAACACCGTGAAGTATGAAGGCTACAATGTTGTGAACCTTCGGGCCGGCTACCAATTTAAAAGGTTTGAAGTATGGCTGAACGTGATGAACGCGGGTGACAATTACTATTCCTATATCTCTACAAAAAGTACTTCCTACAGCTACCAGCTGGCAGAGCCAAGAAATTACAACCTTGGAGTTTCGTACAATTTTGCCAGTCTCCTTAAAAGAAACAAAACACACTAATGAAAAACATACTAACCATTGCAGCGATTTCATTTTGTTTTTTCGCCTGCAACAATCGTCAAGTTAAATCACTGGTGGCAATTTCCGAGGCTGTTCAAATAGATAACATTCCCGGCGAATGTCCATTTCTGGCAAAGGACAACAAAGGAAATACCGTCCTCAGCTGGGTGAGAATCGTCAACGACAGCACGAGGGCTTTGTGTTACGCCACGAGCGATGACGGAAAAACTTTCTCAAAACCCGTTGTAGTTCCGGGCAGTGGGAACGTCCAGGTACACGGAGAGAATCCTCCAAAGGTCATATTCAAGCCGTCGGGGGAAATCGTTGCACTTTGGGGAGCGGGCAATCCTAACCCCAAAAACAAGTATTCCGGTTTGGTGTACTATACACAGTCATTCGACAATGGCAGGTCCTGGACAAACGCTAAGCCACTGGTAAATGATGAAGCCAGTTATGATCAGCGCTACTATGATGTAGACTTACTGCCCAACGGAGAAGTGGGAATCATCTGGCTTGATAATCGAAAAACAACAACCAGGGAGGGGTCTGCCTTATATTTTGCGAGCACCAACGGTAACAATGGTTTTCAAGGAGGCAGATTAATAGCAGAACCTTGTTGTCAGTGTTGCAGAACGGACCTCTATGTTGACAGGAAAGGCGGGATTCACGCCCTGTTCAGGGGAATTGTACAGGACAGCATCCGGGACATGGTGCATATAGTTTCGACTGATGGCGGAAAGACATTCTCAGCTCCCAAACGGATTAATGAAGATAACTGGGTGGTCAATGGCTGCCCGCATACTGGCCCTGCTATGACAGAGAATGGAGACGGAATTCACTTTGCCTGGTTCACCGGCGGTAGAAACAAAGGATGCTATTACACTAAAACGACGGATGAAGGAAAAACCTTCCAGATGCATGACAGCGTAAGTTCACTGGGCTCCCATCCTCAACTGGCATCGCTATCGAACGGGGAACTGTTGATCGTTTGGGACGAAGGCGGTTTTGCAAAAGGCAAAATGGTGAAGAGAATTGGAATACAGAGAAGAACTGCCGAAGGAAAGAGTGAAGGCAAAGATTTCATCACACCCGCGGATTCTTATGCGAGTTACCCGGTGATAGCACCTTTAAATGCAACTTCCTCCATCGTGGCCTATACTTCTATGAAAGAGGATAAAGAATACATCGCCTACCAGGTTGTCAGCAACCAATAATTCCTAAAGTGCTTATTAATTATTGATTATTAATTATTTGCATACTGGAGCGTTTATCAGTTGCAAATTGGTTGGGGCGGATCCTGGCTGGGGTCTGCTGGTCGCGGTTAAGGCAACAATTTGAAAGACGGGGTGACAGGATTTAGAATTTGGGGCCGGTCGTAGAGCGGTAGCGCAACATGGGACGTGTTAGTATCTGAAAAATCTTGCAGGAGACCTGACGAAAATCATGTTCTAACCTGTCATTCGTAATGATTTTTGTTTACCCTACCGAAGAGATTTGCGTTCAGAAACCTGGCCCTGTAAAAGCTCAAACTGAATATTTCTCGCTAGTCCTTGCCAACATAGGATTGCTGGTAGGTTCTTTAGCGGTAGTTGCCATATTGATTGCTGCCTTGACCTTCGTGGTTTGGTTGAAACAGGCAGGCAGCAAACTTTCTTAAAGAGTGTGTTTCGTTGGTTTTCGTTTCAATAAAGTGCCCCATTCCTGGGGCATTTTTCTTTTGTACCCCAATCTATTCTTTCCTGAAAACGGGTAAAGAGTAACACTCATAGAGGGTATGATTCCAGGGTCGTATTTGATTTCAGCGTTTATTAATGAGTGCTTGTCGTCAAAAACTGAAATAATTCATGCAATTATTCGTTCTTTGCCGGGATGTCTCTATTTATTTCATCGCTGAATTCAGGAAGCAACGGAAATTGCTATTACATAGGCAATGACAGGGAAGCAGTTCTGGTTGATGTGGGCATATCGTGCAGAGAGGTGGAGAAGCGCATGAAGCGGCTGGACCTGTCCATGCAGAAAGTGAAAGCCGTCTTTATTTCCCATGAACATAGTGACCATATCCGCGGGCTGCATTCATTGGTAAAGAAATACTCTTTGCCGGTTTATATCACCACTACCACTCTCAAATTCGGCCGGCTCTATTTCCAAAGAGATATCACCCGGAATTTCGCTGCGCATGAAACCATTGCCATTGGCGATCTAAGGGTCACCCCCTTCCCCAAGCTACATGATGCATCCGACCCCTACAGTTTTACGATCTCGTGCAACCAGGTCAACGTGGGTGTGTTCACCGATATTGGCCTGCCATGCGAGAACGTGATCAATCATTTTAAGCAGTGCCACGCAGCATTCCTGGAAGCGAACTACGATGACGAGATGCTTGATAGTGGTAACTATCCCTACCACCTGAAACAACGCATACGCGGGGAAAGAGGTCACCTGTCCAACCGCCAGGCACTCGAACTATTCAAGCGCCACCGGCCATCGTATATGACGCACCTGTTGCTGTCTCACCTATCACAAAACAATAATTCACCGGAGTTGGTTGAAGAATTATTCAATCAACATGCGGACGGAGTAAAGATGGTCATTGCCTCGAGACACCGGGAGACGGAAGTATTCCACATTAGCTCTTCTACCAGGCCTGATCTGTTCGAGACCAGTCGTCCTACCCAGATGGAGTTGTTTGGCTAATTATTCCTTCAACTTGCCAAGGCCTACAGTCGCTTTAATGAATAAGTTGACTTTAGGAGAAAGGTTTTCTGTAGCATAGACCCAATCGAAGCCGAGTCCGAATGTACTCGGAAACCTGTTGCTGGTTTTTTCAAGCGAAGAGGCCAGGATGTTTGTGAATACGCCCATATGGTACGCTGGCGAATTTTGCGTCCCGAATATCGCTACCAAATAAGGTGTAGGATTAAGTCGTTTGTAAAAAATGGGAAAAGAAGCAGCCATCCTGTATTTGAAGAAATTACTTCTCAGCACTCCATATCGGCCTTCAAAATCTTTCATAGCCACGACATCGGGCCGGGTAGTGACTTCCGAGATCTCCTGGTAAGAGAGGAGGTTTCTGTCGTTCCATGTACTCGCAACAGACGCATAAAAGGAAAGCGCTTTACGCCAGTTAACATTTTTGCTGCTGAAGAAGAACGTGTAGTTTCCTTCGGCCCCATAAGTGACAGGATATCTTTTACCCGCGGCATGTTCCACTGTATCATACAATTTAATATTGTCGACATTAAAAATGGCATTGACGCCCCAAGCCGACTTAGCTGATTCACCGCTTCGGAAGTCTGTAATCGCAGCCTGGTAGCCGAGCTTGAGGCCAGCACCCGGCCGAATATCTCTCAGCCTTTCCACCATCGAAAAGTCACCAGAGTTCAATGCGGATAGCTGAACCAGGATTCCACTGTTTCCAAGTGAACTTTTCGTATCAAATACATAGGACGCAGCCAAGGGTGCCCTCCTTGTGAATTGCAGCCTCGCATCTTCCTTTGAATAGAACTGGGACACCGGTTCGCCCTTGCTGTCAACGGCAAGTTCCTGGGCGTTTAAGAAATAAATATATACAGTGGAGAGAAGAAGGAGGGCTGCTCTTTTCATAACGTTGGTTTCAAGACAGGTGCAAACATAGCGAAGAGAAATTAATGAACTTTGACAGCCATGCGAATCATCTTCGTTGCCGATGTTCACCTGGGCAAACTCGCGAGGCTGGTACGCCTCCTCGGCTTTGACACCCTATACAGGAATGATTTCACGAAAAAAGAACTGGTCTCGATCGGCCATGAAAAAGACAGGATTCTCTTATCGAGAGATGCACAACTGGTAAAACGGGGTCTATCGCGGTACCTCATAGTAACAAATGAAGATCCAATGCTGCAATTGAAAGAAATAGTAATGCAGTTTAGTCTCAAAGAACAATTTCTTCCTTTCTCAAGATGTATTGCTTGTAACGGACTGCTGGAAACGGCCTCAAAGGAAAGCGTTGCACCTTTACTCGAGAAAAACACCCGGCAATACTACACCGAGTTCTGGAAGTGTACGGATTGCGGACGCATTTACTGGAAGGGTTCGCACTATGAAAGAATGCTCAAAACCATCGAATTTATCACCGGATTTTAGGGCATCAATGCATGCGGATTTTAACACGATACATCCAACTAATTCTCTTTTAATTGATATTTGTGGCAAGCTTTTATGCGGACCAAAACGGCTAAAGCATATTTCAAACCATCTACACATGAACAAACCTCTTATTGTTGGCGCCCTGATCCTAATACCGGCCCTATTGATCGTTGCAGGCTTCTACTACGGCAGCGAAATTCTTTCTTCTATTGGCTTTGTCATCCTGATCTTTTACATCGTGATGGCAATAAGAGGTAAATTCAGCGACGGTAAAAAGGATAAATGATAAGACGACACGTCAATCACAGTTTCCTTCAAAATAGTAGCAGTTCACCCAAACCTAAGAACGAAATAATAAACGATGTCTCTCCCACCGCTTCATTTACTGACAACAGAACGATTGCTATTAAGGCCACTGACCCTTAACGACGCTAACGAGATCTTTCTTCTTCGTTCTGATGATGTCGTGAACCAATACCTTGGCCGAGCTAAAGCAAAGAGTCTGCAGGAGGCAATAGATTTTATTAACAAGATCAACTTTGGCAGTCGCAATCAACAGTCTTTTTACTGGGGCATTTGTCTTAACGATTCTGATAGTCTGGTCGGAACCATTTGCCTGTGGAATTTCTCACCTCAAGGCGACAGCGCGGAAATAGGATACGAACTGCTTCCTCGTTACCACGGCAAAGGCATTATGCAGGAGGCACTCACCAGGGTGCTCGACTTTGCCTTTACAACTCTTCAACTTTCTACCATTGAAGCATGGACCACTCAGCAGAACGTTGGTTCCATACGCCTTCTGGAAAGAAATCATTTTGCCAGGGACCAAAACCTGGAGAAGAATATAGACAGGAACGTAGAAGGGCCCGACCTGGTCATTTATGTCCTATCCAAAGAGCAGTCTAGTTCAGCGGCTGTACCCGTGTGATGACGGTGCAGGGTTCGCACAGTCCGTCAATCTTTCCGGTATACACAAACTGGTATTTGCTGAGCTGCATCAGTTCAACAAGCCTGGAGGCTGTCACTCCGTATTTTAAATAAACGTCATGAATCTCTCTTCTCGACATTCCCATTTTCTCGGTCAATAAGGCTTCTGATAAAATTTCCGTAGTTGAGGAAGTGTGTCCAATGGTAGAATTGTTCATAGGTGGTTTGGATTTGCCGCCAAGTTATAGAGCCGCCACGATTTTGCATAAGATTCCGGGCAAAAGATATTCACTACAAGTTTTCACTTATTCATTACAAAGTATTAAAATGTCTAACGGGGAAGCGCGCTTGTTTATTTGTTTTTCTTTTTCGTGCTATCCATCATATTAGCTCCCATACCCTGCATACCCTTCATCCAACCCATCACCATTTGGTTGTCATAGAAGAACCAATGTTCTACGGCCTTTCCATTAGAGAAGCGGCTTACTTCCATGCCTTTTATATCATAAGGCCCGGCTGGCATTCCCATCATTGGAGTTGGGTTGGTACCGGTGTAACGTACCCAATCGACAACGTAGTCATCATCTGCCCATTGCCTCTTTAATTCCATTTTCATGTCCTTGAATTGATTGTGAACCATGTTTACCCCGTTCTTCAGACTATCAATTCCTTTTTTATCTCCCATGTCTGTATGGTCTACGAAATCCGTTGAAACGGCGCTATCGAGTTTATTGGCATCGCCTGTCTTAAAAGCTTCTGTAATCATCTTATCGGCATCTACATTTTTCTGTGCCTGTGTACTCATAGTTGCAGAAGCAACTTTCGTGTCAGGGCCGCTATTACAGGACGAAATCCCAAAAAAGCAAAACGCGCAAACAGGAAGAAGAATCTTTCTCATATAGTATGTTTTAGTTGGTGAATAAAAACAGTAGTCTGTTACGGCTGTGGAGCTTTCAGAAGGAATCAGTAAGTTAAAAACAGTTCGGCAACCTGTAAAATAAATCTGGCTTCCTGTCAGTGGTTTATTCAACAAAACAAGCAATTGGTAGCCTAGCACTTAATTTGCAGGCACTAAGCATCAATTAAAAGGTATGGAAGTATACGATTGCATCATTGTAGGAGGCGGACCGGCGGGACTAAACGCTGCGATTGTACTCGGCCGTTGCCGGCGTAAGGTATTGATCTTCGATTCGGAACGGTACCGCAACCGGCATTCGCACGGAATACATAATTATCTTACACGTGATGATATTCTTCCGCACGAGTTCTTAGAACTTTGTCATAAGGAGCTTGAGAAATATTCGGTACAGAGAGTCCGCAAGAAAGTTGTAAATGCAAAGAAAAACGAAGATGAGGTTTTCGTGGTGAAGGATGAAAATGGAGCAGTATATCACTCAAAGAAACTCCTGGTTGCCACCGGGTTGGTTGACACGCTCCCCAACGTTGAAGGGTTCAATGACTTCTATGGTAAATCTATTTTTCACTGTCCTTATTGCGACGGCTGGGAAATCCGGGATAAAAGAATTGGCGTCTATGCACGCAATAAAGAGGGTTGGGAACTGGCATTGGCATTACAAGGGTGGACGGAAAACGTTACTCTATATACGGATGGCAGGAACAAAGTAAAACCCAGTCAGAAGGAATATCTTGACGCCAATGGAATTCCTGTAATTACAACTCCCATCCGGAAGTTAGAAGGGGAGAATGGACAATTGCAGAAAATCCTGTTCAAAAATGGAGAAGCGAGCGAATGCGATGCCTTGTTTTTTGTGAATGGGTATACGCAGCACTGCGATATAGCAGAGGCCTTTGGTTGTGAAGTAAGTCGCAAGGGGGTTATTGTTACCAACCTTCAGCAGCAGACAAATATTAAAGGCCTTTATGTTGCCGGTGATGCCGCAAAGGATATGCAGTTTGTAGTCGTGGCCGGCGCGGAAGGTGCAAAAGCAGCGGTTACAATCAATAAAGAACTTCAAAAAGAAGTTTACGAAAAAAGACTTGAAGAGAGCAAGGTGTACCTTTAAGAAAACTTCTGGATGGGAATCCTGGCACCTGATGTACAAGAGTTCGTCAGGAAAGAAAAGCTGGCATTTGTGGCAACGACTTGTCCCGACGGCACTCCCAATCTCTCACCAAAAGGAACAACGACAGTTTGGGATGACGATCATCTTGTATTTGCCGATATCCATTCACCCGGTACGGTAGAAAACTTATTAAGAAATCCTTCGATTGAGATTAACGTGGTAGATTTCTTTATTCGAAAAGGCTATCGATTCAAAGGGGTTGCCACTGTTTATTCCGAGGGACAAACTTTCGATGAAGTGATTGCATTTTACCGGAAGGCCGGCTCAAAGCATTCCATCAAGAACATAGTGCTAATAAAAGTTGATCATGTTTCACCGGTTTGGTCTCCTGCCTACGATATCGGTCTGACAGAAGAAGACGTAAGGGAAAGGTGGACGGAGTACTGGAACGGACTGTATCCCTCAAAATGATTGCCGTGGGCATCTCTAAATCAACAATATTTAAAGGGGGAATCTGTAAACGTTATACTCCGGTCTACTTTTGCGGAGCGATGCCGGGCTTGTAAGGATTATTATACCAGTAGCCGTTGATCTCATTCACAATACTTTCAATGGTGCGGTCGGTGGGGTCGTGAGTAACATCATAATCTTGCTTAAGACTACTTCCAAAAAAGAAAGCTACGGTTTGATACATCCTGGCATTGAAGCCGCCACGATATTCTTTTATAATATCGTAGCAATTGTTTCGCGTTTCCCTGTTGATTAGTTTCATCAGCACCTTTCCCTGGTAAACAGAGAGGTTGGATAGAGGATCAGAGAATTCTTTTTTAAGGTCTTTTTCCCTCGATTTGATGTACTGCTTTTTCGCGGACTTCGACATACCCTGGGTATGAGCATTGACGTCGTTGATAATATAACCTGCCGTTCTCGCGTAAGGATAGGTTACGTACACAGCATTGCGAAGCCTGTTGTACTCTGCCAGTATCTTGGCCATCTTATCATAGGAGCCATTCGTGATATACACCATCGGCATTTCGGCGTAGGGTATCCACTCGTTGTCGTAATAAACTGTATTGACCCTGATCGTGTCGTTGGGGCCTAAAGAAGGAAGATTATTGACCTGTGCAGCCGCCTTATGGGCTGACCCCATAAGAAGTATCGAGACGGTTATGATGGAAAACAGGCGGCGCATATCCTAAAAATACATATCAAAAATCCTGTAACAAAGAGACAAGCAAATTAGGCAAAACGCTGTTTACAAAGGCTTAAAGTTTAAGCCTTTACCGTTTAAAATTTGTTACAAAGGGAGATGCTTAAACGAGAACCTTTCCTTGTTCTTCTTTCTTCCTTCCCTGCTCCTTGCTCGTTATTCTTTTCCTTTCCCTACGGTGCAGGGCGCTAATGAAAAAGCCGATGACCATTATGAGGGTTCCAAGCCAAACGAGATTAATGAAAGGAAACTTATAGGCCTTGAGGGTCACATACTTAAGGATAGCATTCGATTCCTTCACCCCAAGCTGCATTTTCCGGCCCTCTGCCTTTTGGAGTTGCAGTACCAGGCTTTCCGACATCACGGTATCGGGGTATGAAAAACTGCCCCCGTCCTTATTCAGGAGCAATGCATGTGTGGTATAGCTGGTCGAAGTCTTCGATGTCACTTTTATGGAGGCAACCGTTACGCTATCATTTGGCCCCATTTCGATACCCGGAATGGATCTGCCTGAGCTAAGGTCCTGTACTACCATAAAACCATTCGAATAGAATGCGGTATCACCCACCTTCAGATCAACGGGCCTGAACGAGGCGGTATCTTCCGTCTTATCCGGGTTTGGTAAAGAAGTGATATAGGTAAATACATCGTAGTTCCAGTAGTGCTTAGCGTCGGGATTAGCCATCAGGCCCATGTTGCCTTTATAGTTGACAAAGGCATTAGGGGTTAAGCCAAATTGATCTTTCCCGTCCTTGGTTTCAAACTTCAGGTTGTAATACCAAAGAGGCTTTTTAGGATTTGCCGAGTCCTTGTAGTAAGTAACCCAATACTTACCCATGTCCGTTCTCATTCCCTGTATCAGCGTTACGTTCTCGCCCGGGTTTTCCTTACTGCCCTCACCAAAGAAAGCAGGCACTCCGCCCCTGAAAACGGAAAGCACTTCCTTTTTCGAAGAAGAAACCAGGATGCCCAGCAACAGCATCGCAAAGCCAAAGTGTGCGATAGGGCCACCGGCTTTTTTGATCTTTGCCTTCGCACCGGTAAAAATGTAGCTACCATTAGCGACAACCGAATAAGTAGCAGCAACAACTGCTATCCAAACAGCAGCCATGTAACCATAACCCTTCTCGCGGTAATTGATATCACCAAAAGCCAGTATCAAACCGGCAATGACTAACCCAGCAACGGTGGGAACGATAAGCCTCTTCAAAAACTCCTTACCCGTGATCTTGTATTTCAGGTACATGGCGAATGCGGTGAACGTTCCCAGGATAATGGCTACGAAAATTTGTATCCTGTTGTAAGCATAGGCTGCGTCTTCTCCAACAGCCAACGGTTTGAACAATTTGTCCTGGCTACTGAACAAGGAAGCGATCTTGTTGAAAACAGGAATAGAGGTCATGCCTATGATCAGCAAAGCAGATAAGAAAAGAATCAAAGAGCCTACAAACATCCAGAACTCTCTCGAGGATGTTTCTTCTTCTTTGGCAACGTAAGGAATCTGTTTGTACCTGGAAATGAACAATACGATCGCAGGCAACATGAAGATGAAGAGCAAGGTCCTTAAGTGCCAAACGGTAATTCCTTCACCAGTGAACGCATGCACCGATGTATCTTGCAAGTCACCACTACGCGTTAAATAGGTCGAATAGAGAACCAGCACGAAACAAAGAATATAAAACAGGTAAGTGGTGCGCAAAGCATTACCCGTATGCCGGTAGATAACGAGCGTATGTATGCCTGCTACCAGCACCAACCATGGAACCAGTGATGCATTTTCTACCGGGTCCCATGCCCAATAGCCGCCAAAGTTTAATGATTCATAGGCCCAGGCGGCGCCCATCATAATGCCGAGTCCCAAAATGCCCGCAGAGAACAAGGACCATGGCAAGGCAGCCTTCGTCCACTCGGTGAACCGACGCGTCCATAATCCTGCAATTGCAAATGAAAAAGGTATGATAG